>JAMONE010000257.1 GCA_027066695.1 Micavibrio sp.
CGCGATCAAGTCGATGTGGTTGTGGGATTTCTACATCAATATCGCCGTAAAAGTAATCACGCGGAATATTCAGTTGGGTAGGCCCCATCTCTGACATAGCGCGATCAAAACAGCGCCCTGTAAATTCAGCTATTCTGGCAGGATGGTTTACATGACCTTGGTATTTTGTATGTTCTTGAAACATGGGTAATTGATTAGCTTCTTGAAATCCGCCAAGCCCCATGCCTAGTGTGCCAGATTCTGGCGTGATCATCACAACAGGCGTATGCGCCCAATAAGCGGCAGCAACCGCAGTCACACAGTTACTAATGCCTGGGCCATTTTGACCGATAACAACACCGTGGCGACCACTAACTCGCGCAAAACCATCTGCCATGTGCGCTGCGCCTTGTTCATGCACCACGGGTATCAGGCTAATGCCTGCGGGTTTGAAAATATCCATCGCATCCATAAATGCAGATCCCATAATGCCGAAAATGGTATCGACCTCATTGGCGACCATAGTTTCTACAAATGCTTCACTGGGCGTCATCTTTGCCATTAGTATTCTCCTTTAATATCTTTTATCTATATTCATATTCTTACAAAACCGCGACGGTTTCACTCTAATAATCAAGTTGTCCGTTTAAAAAGCAAACGGCAAGCTCGCTAAAAAACAGTGGGGGGGCTAATTAATATATTGTTAATTTAATAACCAGTCCCTTCAACTAGCAGGGCGTGCAACAGATTAAAGTAGGTTGGTGCTGAGGAAAGAAGCCCAACGTGACGATCTTTGTTGGATTTCTTGTTGGGCTTCACAAGCTCAGCGCCAACCTACAATGGGGCTTTTATGCCAGCATCTCTTGCGCTGGCGTAAAGTCATATCCCAAATCATTCGCAACTTCTTCATAGGTAATTTTGCCACTGTGAACATTAAGCCCATTGCATAAATGCGGATCATCTAACAGAGCTTGGTTAACACCTTTATCTGCAATATTGAGTGCAAAGGGTAGGGTGACATTGTTTAAGGCGTAGGTGGATGTGCGCGGTACAGCACCAGGCATATTGGCTACACAGTAATGTACAACATCATCGACAACATAAGTGGGGTCGGCATGGGTTGTGGCTTTTGATGTTTCAAAACAACCGCCTTGATCAATCGCAACGTCTACCACGACAGAGCCTTTTTTCATATCAGCTATCATTTGACGACTGACTAATTTAGGTGCTTCCGCCCCAGGAATTAATACACCACCGATGACTAAATCAGTATCTAAAATATGCTTCTCTAAAGCATTTTTGGTTGAGAATACGCCATTGGTAGATTTACCAAATTGTCGCCAATGCTGTTCTAAAGTTTCTGGGCTTTTATCAAATACCCAAACATCCGCGCCCATACCCACAGCAATATGCGAGGCGTGTGTGCCAACAATGCCCGCGCCCAAAATCACCACTTTTGCAGGTTCAACACCCGGTACGCCACCGAGTAACATACCTAGCCCGCCTTGAGGCTGTTCTAAACAATGAGCGCCCGCTTGAATCGACAATCGACCTGCCACTTTAGACATAGGCGCAAGCAAAGGTAGTCCACCAAAACGTGATGTAACCGTTTCATAAGCAATACAAATTGCACCACTGTTGACTAGGTCTTTGGTTTGCTCTGGGTCAGGCGCAAGGTGCAAATAAGTATATAAAATCTGACCTTCGCGAAGCATGGCGCGCTCAATAGCTTGAGGCTCTTTAACCTTTACGATCATGTCAGCTTGTTTAAAAATATCACTGGCACTATTGATGATGGTGGCACCAACTGCTTGATAGTCTTGATCAGATGCACCAATGCCGTTGCCTGCATTTGTTTCGACCAAAACTTCATGCCCGTGAGCGACACATTCGTGAACACTGGATGGTGTTAAACCTACGCGATATTCGTGGTTTTTTATTTCTTTAGGTACGCCGATAATCATGGCAGTCTCTCTTAAAGTTAACTAGGAAAATATATTATCACTAAGTTAAAGATAGGAGTAAGTCGGTGATTTAAATAGTACCAACGAGGGGCAAAATTTCGTGCCAGATTATTGTGTTAGATTGGGTGAAATTTTTTTTAGGTCTTCATTTTAGGTCATCATTTAAGGTCTTCAATAGATAACAGCTGTTTTCCATGACGCACAGTTAAAACAGATATTTTGGAAACACCGATCAAATAAATCACTCGATAGTTGCCTTCAATTAGTTCCCTGTAGTCATCTTCTTGTATTTATGGAACAATCCTTCCTAGCCTCGGGTGTTCCTTCAATTTATCAGTTGAATCAAATATATCACTTGCCCACTGCAGTGCAACATCAGGCTTATCCAAGGCAATATACTCCGCCATTTCGATCACTCTTTCTATCGCTAATGGCGACCACTCAATTTCCATTAACGACTGAGCCTACTTAGAACAAGCTTTTTAGCCTTATCATGGTCTATACCTTCACCATCATTTATTTGAGTCACTGATTTTTGAACATCTTGAAGAAGCTCAATAGTTTCTTGCATTTTTTCATATTCTTCAACACCAAGTAATACACCTACACCTTTACCATGCTGTGTGATTACCAAAGGTCTTTTGGTTTCTTGAACTTGTTTAAAGAACGTTGCCACACCTGCTCTAAATTCAGAGAGAGGGCGAATATCTTGGTCTATTCTTAATCTTTGCATTTTTATCACTATAGAGTATATTTTGTACATTATATAGTACAATATAGGTGTTATACGATTTTATTAAGTAATTTATTTATAAGTTAAGGAGGTAGTACCAGTGGGAGGCAAAATTTTGTGCCAGATTAATGCGCTATGGTTTGGGGTAATAATTACAAAACAGCAAAAAAGAGGGGGGTGTGCTTGTAAATAGGCTGTTAAGACACTTTTATTTGCCACCCCCCTTGTTTTTCGCTGTTTTGTGTTTTTTCGTTAGATTATTAAGGTAGTTATTGGAAATTAGGTGATTACTTTTTAGTAAATTTTCTGAATGCGACTATGGTTTGATATATTAATAATCCTTCAATCACTCTGTATGTAAAATCAATAAAGTATGTTGTTCCAGTCCAGCATCCTTTTGCAATAAACTCAGTACTATGTGCTGGATTAATAAATACAAAAATATTCTTCCAAAAAATTACAGTGTTATCAGTGTTGTTTAGGCTAAGTAGTAATAACGGATAAGCTAACAGCGTTATTAATAACAATAGCTTTACTGGTTGCCACCAATTTAAGCCAAAATTATTAGTTTTTTCATTAAATATTAAGGTTACAATGTCTGGCAGCCTGCCTTCTTTCATCCAACAAAACTTAGATTTGCAAAATATTTTTTCCAAATAATTTTTATCAAAATTGCTTCTTCTACACCTATTTTCTATAGTTAAATCTTTATGATGACTCATTTCCTTTGCATAAAATAGCAGAGACTGAGGTTGGTCATTGTTGTCCTGAGCTACGTTTTTTAGAACTCTATAAGTGTCCCTTTTTTTTGCAATTTCAGTTATTCCATCATCATTAAACTGCCCCACCTCAATAATTTCTTTCCATTGCATGTTTGTGTAACGGATGTTGGAAAAAATATTATCAAAAAGCCTTACTGTTGTGAATGAAGTTAAGCATATCGCTTGAAAGTCAGCATTACCAATAGATGTATTATCAATTTGAAAAAGGTTGCCTTTTTCATCACTAGACACATTTAATTTATAAAGTTTTAATCTCCCAATATTTCTAAAATTACTTAGAGAAAAGTTGTTAAAATGGCAATCCCCTATATTAAGTTCTGAATTATGAGGGTTTCTTAAATTGGATAAAATAAATTCATCTATTTCCAGATAACCGATTCGTAGGTATGCGTTATCGTCAATATGGCAATCAATTATCTTTAATGTTTTTAATTTCGCTTTATTATTTTGTTGTTCCTCATAACTCCCAGACTCTTCACTTCTTATTTTAAATTTAGACTTAATTGTAGAGCTTTTAAATTCTATTTCACCGTTTTCTTGATTTTTGAAATATATTTCAAAAGTATTAAACTCACATTTTTCAATTAATAGTTTATTAAACGTATTGTTCTCATAGTTATCTTGATTTCCATTAAAGGGAGATAATACAAATGATGCACGATAAAATTCAATATCCTCTTTAAATGTACATGTGTAGTCAAATTGTGAATTATCGTACTTATATAGCCATGTATCAGAATCATCAGGAGTATAGGTACTAACATTCTTGGAAAATTCACAGCTTTGATAAATAACATCATCAATATTCTGTAATAATTTGAAATTATATAATGTCCAGTAATCATGAAAGTAGCATTCTTGGAAAAAGAATTCAGGATTGTTTAAATTAATATTTCTTGTAAAAAAATGGCAGTTATCAAAATGTATTTGTTTTAAGGGTTTTAATATTTTTATGTAATTTATCGATGATTGGACATCAGGTTTTGGGAATGCAATTTCAAGAAAGTGACAAAAACCATTATTATCAATTGTATGGTCAGCAACATAACTTTCTATTGCATTATAAAAATCTGAACGTATTGTAAAATAATCCAATTCCTTTTTAGAACAGTGCAAAATACATTCTTCAAATTTATCATAGGTATTTAGATTGCAATTATTTTTTTTGCATTCACTCATTTTTTGACCTTGATAGAATTCTTTTTTTAAACATGACAGTATATTAATAATGTCTATGACCTTTTAATATGTTATCAGATCTTGAACCTCTTTTTTTGGTTACTTTGTTGTTGACGTAGATAACAAAGTAACTCGTAGCTTTTGCTACGAAACTATTCCAAACCAAGTTAAAATACCAAAATGAAAAAACTCACCAAAACCCACCTCCTACTATTCATCACCCTAACAACCCTAAACGCCTGCTCGCAAACACCGATAAACTCTAAACCAAATATAAGAAATTCAATAGCCAATTATGAAACTGGCAAAGCCTCCTACTACGCAGATAAATACCAAGGCAGGCAAACCGCTAATGGTGAACGCTTTAACCAAAATGCACGAACAGCCGCGCATAAAACTTTAGCGTTTGGCACATGGGTAAA
>JAMONE010000258.1 GCA_027066695.1 Micavibrio sp.
CATGCGTTACTATATTTTTGGCATGATAACAAGTTACTGGCAATTCCAGCAGCTCAGGCCATTTATTGACCCAGCCAGTATCATAACCAGCCTCTTGAACAAGCATTGTTTGCACACAATTTGTTGGAGGAGCAGACTGAATATAGCTGTGAAGAATTGCAGGCGGCGCAAATTTATCTTGTCCGCCAATAAAGTGATATTGCGGCATTCTTGTTAACTTACCAGCAACATTAACAGGGTTTAAAGAGCCTGTTAATTCATGATCTAACATTCCTGAAATAGTTCTGAGTGACAGGATATCTTTTCTTTGTGCGGCTAATAATGTTGCAACAGCCCCTCCGCCAGAATATCCGATTAGGTTAAATCCGCTTATGTTGTAGCGTCTTGCAATATCATCAAGAGCAGTATCAAATGATTTGATAATATCGGCAGAAAACCTGTCTTCCTTCCAGATATTATGTGTGCATTGCTCACCTGAAATTAGGGCGTTATACTGGCATGGACGCGCTATATATATAACATTTTGCGCATGGTCTTTTGATGCAAGATGTAGAGCAATCGGGTTTTTAGGTGTTGGGTTATTCTCCCATTCTTGGGGAGATATAAATTCCTCTCCGTCGCCTTCAATGTAAATATTAGCAACGCCGCCGCGCTCATGAATGCGTTCATAAGTTTTAAGTAAATACGGCGTAGCTGCGATGTCACGTTTTATCATCCATGCAGGGCTAGCGATGCGTTTAGCCGTTTCGGCGCGCATATAGGGCAGCGTCGTTGCAATGCATCCACTAAGGAAAAGTACGGCTAGTAATCCAAATTTACTTATATTCATTATTGTAAAACCATTGTTTATTGACTAATAACGCATAAACTCTAGCATCTATTTGCGCGTTAAGCATTATGTTTTCTTTAGCTTTCCACTGTTATTTCTAACGGAGTATGGTCAGAGGGCTTTTCCCAGCTTCTTGGCTGTTTATTTATAGTGCAAGATACTAATTTATCGCTGATTGTCGGAGATATTAAGAAGTGGTCTATTCTAATGCCGTTGCCTTTTTGCCATGCGCCTGCTTGGTAATCCCAAAAACTATATTGCCCTGCTTTAGTGTTAAATGCTCTAAAAGCATCGGTAAGCCCAAGATTTATAAATGCTCTATATGCTTTTCTAGTTTCTAACTTGAACAGAGCGTCCCCCTCCCAATTACTTGGGTTATAGCAGTCTTTGTCTTCGGGGATAACGTTAAAATCTCCGCCAATTATGAATGCTATATCATTATCACTAAGCTTTTTAAGGCGCGTATAGAGATGCTCCATCCATTCCAGCTTGTAATTATATTTATCACCCATAGGATTTCCGTTAGGAAGATAGATATTGATTACCCGCAAACCATTTATATCGGCCTCAATATATCTTGCTTGCTCATCATCATATAGCGTCTCGTTAATTACATCGATAGGGTGCTTTGAAATTATAGCAACGCCGTTATATGCTTTTTGAGTAATAGCATGGCTGTGATAGCCGATTTGATCAAATTCGTGAGTAGGAAACTCAAGGCCTTTAAGCTCTTGAATCATAAGGATATCTGGCGATTCTTCTGTAAGATATCGCTTTACATGCTCTAGCCGTGCTTTGATAGAATTTACATTCCATGTGACAATTTTCATGAAGGCCATAGTAACAGCTCTTTATTATGTATCCAATCATAAAAAAATATTTGACTTTTGCGAGTAAATCTATATAAAACACAGCATTCTCGAGAAAGAAGGAGCAAGGTGCTCTTCGTTGAAGTTTATACTTCAAACCTAATGTGGTCTATCGAGACAATTAAAATCAAGGAAAAAGCTATGAGCAGAATTCAAGCTAAACACAAAATTGACCGCCGTCTTGGCGAAAATATTTGGGGTCGCCCAAAATCACCTATTAATAAACGCCAAACTGCACCAGGTATGCATGGTGCGCGTCGCTCTAAGCCTACTGATTATGGCTTGCAGTTATTCGCTAAGCAAAAGCTTAAAGGCTATTACGGTAATATTGGCGAGAAGCAATTCCGTAGCTATTTCAAAGAAGCCAAACGCATCAAAGGTGATACAGGCCAAAATCTTGTTGGTCTTTTAGAGCGTCGCTTGGATGCGGTTATTTATCGCTCATTGTTCGTTCCGACTGTATTTGCTGCGCGTCAGTTTGTTAATCACAAACACGTAACAGTTAATGGTAAAGTGGTTAATATCCCATCCTACCAAGTTAAAGAAGGTGACGTTATTGAAGTGCGTGAAGCATCAAAGAAAATCCCTATGGTAACTGTATCTGTTGAATCAGGTGAACGCGAAGTTCCTGAATATATCGATGCAGACCTTAAAGGCCTGAAAGCAACATTTTTAAGAATTCCAGCGTTGGACGAAATTCCATACCCTGTTCAAATGGAGCTTAATCTTATCGTCGAATTTTACTCACGTTAATATCTATTTTGTCATCCCAAAAGCTTCTTAGCTGAGGGATCTTAAGATCTCTCTATTATGTGTTCGAGATGACAATTTTTAAGTTTTCTAAATTTATAAAAAGTCGCCCGTCTCAGGCGGCTTTTTTAATTTTGTGTATTATTCAGTGTTTTTTATTCCCGCGCAACGCCGATAATACGCCATGCAAAGTGCGTAGCTCTTGCTCGCTTATATCTGCGCGGGTGAAGATGTTTTGTATGTTGCGTTTCATTGTTGCTCTTAAATCTTCGGAGCGAAAAAACTTGCGCTCTTCCAGATCATTTTCAAGGCGGCATATAAAGCTGTGGACTTCGCTTTGCGCGGCGGGGAAGCTGTCACCCATATCAAGGGGGGTATTCACCTCATGCTCTTTCATCCATTCATAAGCGAGCAGCAAGACCGATTGCCCAAGGTTAAGCGATGAAAAATCGGGGTTTGTCGGGATAGATATAATAGCCTGCGCCTGTGATATTTCATCATTAAGCAAGCCTGATCGCTCTGCCCCAAAAATTATGCCTATATTTTGGTTTTGAGAAATGCGGGCTTTGCCCTCTATAGCTGCGCTTTGGGGTGTGAATTCGGGCTTCACCATATCGCGGCTGCGCGCCGTCGTTGCAAAGGTAAAGTGCAAATCAGCAATAGCATCAGATAGAGTATCAAAGACTTTAGGCTCTATTATATCAAACGCGCCAGATGAGAGCGTAATTGCGCGCTCATTAGGCCAGCCGTCACGCGGGTTAACAAGGCGCAGGTCGCTAAGGCCAAAATTCAGCATAGAACGCGCCGCCGCGCCGATATTTTCACCCATTTGCGGATTTGATAGGATTATTGCAACCATCTCACTTCGCCAAAGGCCGCGGGAGTAGCCAAACCGAAGCCATAGGGCAAATATTTCGCCAAACACCTGGAATTATAACAACAATAGCAGGTGCAAGCGGAATAATAATGTTCCAAAACAGATGCAGCCCGATGTTAGGCATGAACATTAGCAAACCAACTTGCACTATCCCAATGACCAGCAGCACCGCTTGAAGAACTCGCCAAATAGGCAGGGATGGTATGGTTTGGCTTTGGCTTGTCATTGATTTCTCGCTATAGCTTATCGTACTCTAAGCTTTCACTATTACTCTTAAATAACGTGATATAAAAGGGAAAAATGTATTTAAAATGCTGGGGAGGTGGTAGTGTAGAAATTATTGATATGGATTGGGGCACTGAGGCTGCTGAAAGTATGTTAAATCATTTAGAGCAGTGATCAACCCAAAGCACGTTCCAATATCGCAGGGATATTCTTGGTGTACGCATCATAGCTGAAAATAGTATCGAGAGCGGCTTTATCAAGCTTAGACGTTACCTCCTCATCACTTTCAAGTGTTTCACGTAGCGTCATAGAGCCTTTGCCTGCGCTGCGCTCTTCCCATACTTTCATGGCGTTGCGTTGTACTATGCGATAAGCATCTTCGCGGCTGATGCCTGCTTGGGTGAGGGCTAGCATGGTGCGCTGCGAGAACATTAACCCGCCTGTCATCTCCATGTTATGCTTCATGCGCTCAGGGTAAACGAGGAGGTTTTCCACCACTTTTGCCAAGCGGTTAAGCGAGTAATCAGCCGATATCAGCGCATCGGGCAGTATTGTGCGCTCAACAGAGGAATGCGAGATATCGCGCTCATGCCAAAGGGCTACATTTTCAAGCGCAGGGATAACAGCCGAGCGAATAATGCGGGCTTGCCCTGTTAGATTTTCGCTGGCTATTGGATTGCGTTTATGCGGCATAGCCGATGAGCCTTTTTGCTTGGCGGAGAAAAATTCCTCTGCTTCGCGCACTTCGGTGCGTTGCAAATGACGAATTTCCACGGCTATATTCTCGATAGAGCTTGCGACCACGCCGAGCGTTGCAAAGAACATTGCATGGCGATCTCGCGGTATTACTTGTGTTGAGACATCTTCACATCTAAGGCCGAGCTTATCTGCGACATGCGCTTCGATAGCCATATCTGCGGTGGCGTACGTGCCGACTGCGCCTGATATTGTGATGGTGCTTACCTCGTTTTTGGCGGCGATCATACGGCTGCGGGCGCGTTTGAAGGCTGCGTAATGTCCTGCTAGCTTAAGTCCAAATGTTGTTGGCTCGCCGTGAATACCGTGGGAACGACCAATGCAGAGCGTGTCTTTATGCTCCAAGCTACGTTTTTTAAGGGCGGTCATGACTTTCTCGATATCCTCGATTATGAGGTCTGCCGCCTGCGTTAACATCACCGCAAAGCTAGTGTCTATAACGTCTGAGCTGGTCATGCCTTGGTGTACGTATCTTGAATCCTCGCCAACATATTCACTGACTGAGGTAAGGAATGCTATAACATCGTGATGGATCTCGGCTTCGATTTCGTTAATGCGATCAACATTGAAATTACCCTTCTCGCGCAAGGCAATCGCCGCGCTCATTGGCACTGTGCCAAGCTCTGCCATTTTCTCCAGCGCAAGCGTTTCAACCTCCAGCCATATGCGGAATTTGTTTTCTTGGCTAAAAATATTTGCCATTTCAGGGCGGGAGTAGCGAGGTATCATGATACTATCTTTCTAGTTTTTTA
>JAMONE010000259.1 GCA_027066695.1 Micavibrio sp.
TCATGCTCAACGTAAAGAAACATAAGCTATTCCAACGTGACAGCGCAAACCTGCATTGCCGCGTTCCAATTACCGTAACACGCGCCGCCCTTGGTGGAGAGATTGACGTTCCAACAATTAAGGGAACTCGCGCAACCGTTAAAATCCCCGCAGGAACGCAAACAGGCCAACAATTCCGCTTAAAAGGAAAAGGCATGAGCATGCTACGCTCTAGCGCACACGGCGATATGTATATAGAAATATTTGTGGAAATACCTGTTAATTTGAATAAAAAACAGCAAAACTTACTTAAGGATTTAGATAAATCAATGAATGATGGTAAATCTGAAGGCAAGAACTCACCAGAATCTAACAATTTTTTCAAAAAAATGCGTGAATTCTGGGGTGACTAAAAACTAATTAATAAAGAAATCAAGCTATCAAGAAAGAAAAAATCATGCAAATCGGTGTTGTCGGGTGTAATGGCCGCGTTGGAAAACTTGTTATAGAAGAACTTATATCTGACAATTGGGACGAGCACGGCCTCAAACTTGCAGGCGGCTTATCCAGAGATAGCACAAATAAAGACACTAACTTCTTCATTACAGATGATGAGGACGAGCTTTTTGAAAAATCGGATGTTATTATTGATTTCACCCTGCCTGAAGGCACACGTAATCATGTAGAATTAGCCGTAAAGCACAAAAAAACCTTGATTATCGGCACAACTGGCCTAACGCAAGAAGATAAAACTGCCATCAAAACGGCTGCGCAGGAAACTGTAATTATATGCTCTTCAAATATGAGTGTTGGCGTTAATTTGCTTTTATCTCTAGTCGAGCAAGCCGCAGCGCGCCTTGGTACTGATTGGGATATAGAGATATTTGAATCTCACCATAAATATAAAGTTGATGCGCCATCTGGCACTGCCATAGCCATTGGTAAAGCTGCCGCAACGGGGCGCGGCAATAGTCTTACCAGCTTAGAAGATTATAATCGCCACGGCCATATTGGTGCGCGTGAAAAAGGCAAAATCGGATTTTCAGTGGCGCGCGGCGGCGATGTAGTTGGCGAACATACTACATTTTTCTATGGTGAGGGCGAGCGGCTAGAGCTAACCCATATCGCAACAAACCGCAGTCTTTTTGCCAAGGGTGCATTACGCGCAGCAATTTGGAGTGAAGGTAAAGAGGCTGGACTATACTCTATGCGTGATGTTTTAGATTTGTAAACCTTCGGCGCGTAGAATCTCACGTTTAATATCTATAGCTAAGTCATATTAGAATGATTCATAATTTGAGTTTGAACAGCAAGATTCGTCTCAAAACGTTCAAATTGATACTCATACTATTTCGCATTTAATACATGTTTATACTATATGATTCTATTTGGAAATAACTATATACGCGAAAAGTTTTTTGGAAACAGCGTGTTTGATTCCATGGAAACCGTTAAAGACAAACTTTGCGAAGCGAGTTTATTATACAGACATCCCCAAAACCGTTCAATCTATCACAGCCTTTTCATGGATACGCTCATTCAATGAATCCTAATTGGTATGAGTGGAAATAACGTAAAAGTAAGACATAAAGGATTAGCGTTTATACCTTATTCTGTTAATAAAATCCTTTTATCTCATCCACCGCCTCACCAAGGCTGGTTTTTATTATTTCGGTGTCTTGCGGGAATGCGCCGTGCAAGCGCGAGGGCAGCATTGAGTCTAGTATTACAAATACGCCTTTATCATCGCTTTTACGGATTAGCCGTCCGAATGCTTGCTTTAATTTCAGACGGGTTAGCATTTCGTTGTAACGTCTTTTACCAAATTCCGCGCATCTTGCTTTGTGCAAAATACTAGGGCGTGGCCATGGTACGCGGTCAAACACCAGTAAGCGCAAGGCATTCCCTGGAACATCAACGCCATCACGCACCGCGTCTGTGCCAAGCAAGCACGAATTAACATCATCACGGAAAATATCAATTAGCGTGCCTGTATCCATATCGTCCATATGCTGTCCATATAGGTGAAGTCCCGCTTCTTCCATTGGAATAGCAATATGATTATGCACGGCTTTCAGCCTGTTAACAGCCGTGAATAGCCCGAGCGCGCCGCCGCCACTTGCAGTGAATAAAGCTTGGTAAGCCGAGGCAACTTGCTTAGGGCTATTTTTATTTACGTCATTAATGATAAATACTTTGGAGTTATTGGCGTAATCAAAGGGCGAGTCATAATGGCTCTGACTTGGCTTGTTAGTTAGAAAATCTGCGCCGCTTCGCTCAATGGCATTTTGCCAGTTAAGCTCTTCGTTATCGGTGCTATCGCGCAAGGTTGCCGAAGTAATTCCCATGCCATGTAAATGCGGTTTTATGCTGGCGGCGAAGGGCTGCATCGGATCGATATAATGGCGATAAATCCCTACATCACGCGATTTCCCGTCAATGCGTTCGATCTCCATCCAATCAACAAAGCCCTCAGTGTTTTTGTCGCCCTCCAAAGTATCAAGCATAGCAATCCAGCTTTTAAGCGTGAGAGAACCACGGCGTTCCAGCGAAGAACATATAGCATCAATGCGCCGCCTCATCTCGCCTTCCATCTCGCCTTGATCGTCATTAAGGCGTTTCATCAGGTTTTTTGACAGCTTATTCATTGGCATTAAAAGCGCGATCAGTGCGGCTTTCAGGTTTTTGCAAGCCTCCAGCAATTCATCATCAATAGGGTGCAGCTCGGTTTCAATGGAGTATGGGCTATTCGTGTTTTGCGCCCGCGCATAGACAAGGCGGTGAACTTGCATAAGGAATATTTCCGATACGCCTTGCGGATGGTTATCCTTGAAACGTCTGCTCCAACCAAGCGCACATAGCTTATTTGCGTGATATAATATGTCTTGTAGCGCGGCATTGGCCTCGGAGTCGCCTTCGAGCAAATCTTCAATGCGGCGTTTTAACCCTCGGGCGCGGCCTTTGTTATTGCCCTCATTGCCTAAAATCCAGCGGCGTAAATCTGCGCTTTCTCGCGCGGTTAAATGAGAGGAAAATGCGCTATCTGCTGCGCTGAATAAATGATGTCCTTCATCAAAGATATAGCGTGTAGGCATGTTTTCCGATGGGTTGGACATCGCCGCATTTATCATTACAAGCGCATGGTTAGCCACAACAATGCGCGCATGTTTTGCTTTGCGGATAGAGCGTTCAACAAAGCAGCGTTTATAATGATCACAAGCCGAAAACACGCATTCACCGCGCTTATCTGCAAGCCCACTACTATTTGCAAAGCCGAGTAACCCGCCAAGCCAGCCGGGGAAGTCACCGCCGTTTAAATCTCCGTCTTTAGTGGTGGCAATCCATCTTGCCATTATTCCAGCCGCTATCGCGTGGCGCGGGTTATGTGATAAAGCTGCACCAGCCGCTAAATCCTCAAAATTCAAAATACAAAGGTAATTCTCTCGCCCTTTTCTAATAGCTACATAGGCGTTTTTTACATCAGGATGAGGGTAGAGCCGATCCAGCTCATTATCGATTTGGCGTTGCAGATTTTTGGTGTAGGTGGAAATCCATACGCTGCCCTCGTTTTTATCCGCCCAAACGCTTGCAGGGGCGAGATATCCCAATGTTTTACCCACGCCCGTTTCCGCTTCGGCTAGTACGATATGCGGGTTTTCATCCTCGCTCATAGGTTCGAACATTTTTGCTATGGCTGCGCTATATGATTTTTGCTGTGGCCTTATTTCTGCGTGCTTGTCGCCAACATTTAGTAATTCTTCCAGTTTTTGGAGCGTTTCTTGCTCGCTTACTCCGTGATGGGATGCGGGAGGCTGCGGCGCGTCTTCCGCCCATTCGGGCAGGGATTTCCAAACGTTAAGTGCGCGGCGCGATAATATTTCTTCAGCAGGGTTATATTCCTCGCCTAATGCTGAGAATATAAATGATGCCCAAGGCCAGCCCTTACCCTTACGCCCCATGATAGCGGCAATTTTCAAGGGATTGGCTTTGTCACTTAGAGTGTCTTTTTGCAAATCTGTGAGCAGGGCGCGGGTGATTTCTATTAAAACTATGGGGGAATCCTCAAAAGTTTCGGGAACGGACAGCCCAAGAGTCTGCGCTAAACCAACAGGAGTAGGGACGCAGAATTTCGCAGGATGGACAAAGGCGAACAGCTCCAGCACGTCAAAGCAATAAAACTCATCAAATCCAAGGCGGTTTTTTGTATATGGCGCGTGGCAAACAAGCACATTCTTATTATGAATTAATGGCTGTGCGTCCGTATGGCTAAGGGTTTGCAGCTCCCCCTCATCGGTAAGCATAACGCATTCCTTTGTGTTTACGCATAATGCGGGTATGTCAGGCAACGATATTTGCTTTGGCATTTCTTTGGGTAAGGGAATCGCTTTTTCTTGGCTCATATCTGTTATTAGCAGATTAATTTATGCTCGTGCGTTTTTTTATACTTCAGGCTGTTGTAATGGTTGGGGTTGTTGGCGCTCTTCTATCATCTGGTTAAGCTCTTCTTCAGTTTGGGCTTCAAGCATATTTTCTCCTCTTTCGTAGAATACCCATGGATATTCTTTATAACTATCAAACCAAGTACCTATTTTTTTAAATGGGTTATGTGTATCACTTTGGTCATCATAATGGCCTTCATATTCTAATTCGTATGTTTCAGAATTACGGCGAATAGTATAGCCTTCTCGACATGCTTCGCCATCTTGTGTTTCTTGAAAAAGACGCATAGCTGAATCTGAGTTTTCTAAGATGCCTATAAAAGCTTCTGGATCATTTTTCTTTAGCTCATCTGCATCATAAGCTTTGAATAAATCATCAAAGCCTTCTTTTGTGATAGAAAAAACATGAAATGTCACTTCATCTCTATCACCATAATTTCTGGCTTCTATAGTAGATTGCGTTAAGAATTGCAGTAGAATAAATCATCAATAACCGCCCCTTCTGGCAAAGATCTTCTTAGTTTTTTCATTGCCCCAAATGTTTTTTCTATAGGGTTAAAATCTGGTGAATATG
>JAMONE010000260.1 GCA_027066695.1 Micavibrio sp.
TCCACAAGCTTACCCGCAACATAATTTATATTCTCGTCTTTCGTGCGCCCAGATAAAATCTCGCTGCCGATAACAATCATTGCCGCTTTATATTCTTTTGCCATTAGGTTATCTTTCTTTACACATGCTTATATAGGATATATCTAACATGGGTAGATTAAAAAAGGAACAGCCATGAACATGCCAAACCCACTTGCAAAATACACTTCAGAAGGTATAGAGCTGCATACATCAAGAGATTTCGAAGGCATGAGAAAGGCTGGCAAACTAGCAGCAGAAATTCTGGATATGATCACTCCTCACGTTGTTGTGGGTGTCAGCACAGATAAGCTAAACGAGCTTTGCCATGATCACGCGAGCAAAGCAGGAGCAATCTCCGCCCCGCTCCACTATCAAGGCGCAGGCCCTTCGCCGTTTCCTAAATCTATATGCACATCAATAAACCACGTAGTTTGCCACGGCATCCCAAATGAAAAACCTTTACGCGATGGCGATATTGTCAATATAGATGTCACTGTAATAGTTGATGGCTGGCACGGCGATAGCAGCCGCATGTATCTGGTAGGCGATAAAATCTCTGTAAAAGCCCGCAGGCTGGTTGATGTGACATATGATGCGATGATGGCAGGCATAGAAGCCGTCAAACCAGGCGCGACGCTTGGCGATATTGGCTATGCTATACAAACAGTAGCAGAAAAGCAGCGTTTCTCGGTTGTAAAAGATTTCTGCGGTCATGGCTTGGGAAGAATATTCCACTGCCCACCCTCGGTTATGCATTACGGCAAACCCAGCACTGGTACAATGCTTGAACCTGGCATGTTCTTCACGATTGAGCCAATGATTAACGCAGGAAAGTACCAGACAAAAGTCCTAGCTGACGGCTGGACAGCGGTAACGCGCGACCGCTCTTTATCCGCACAATTCGAGCATTCTCTGGCTGTCACCGATGATGGCTTCGAAATATTCACAGCCTCCCCAAAAGGCCTGACAAAACCGCCATATGGAGTATAGAGCATGACCTCACCAACAGATGATACAGAACAAGAAAAATCATACGGCATTCAAGTTAAGTTAACCGAAAAGGACTATAAGCAATTTTGCGGCATTGCACTTGTATCGACAGCGGAGAAAACCATTATATTTTTTATAGCTAGTATAATTTTATCCGCTACAGCATTTCGTGCTATCTTTGAAATTATACAAGAGCTTGAGATATTTAAGTTTAATTCCCCAATAATAATTTTTGGCGTTCTATTTATAGTAATGGTGGTAGGGACACTTGTTTTACTACGCTTTTTTAACGCCTTTATTAAAGAGCGGTCTTTCTATGAAGATGGCAGTTTACTATCACCAAAAACCATTAAAATTGACTATAGCGGCGTTACCGAACAAAGTAATGTTACCAAAAGCCACACAAAATGGGCAGGCATACATAAAATATCCGACAATGATAAGGGCATTTACTTCTTTATTGATAAAATGCAGGCCTACATTATTCCGAAAGATACTTTTGAAACAAAAGAAGCGGCAAATGAATTTGTGGAACAAGCCCGCCACTACTGGCAACTAAAATCTGGTAAAGGCAATAAAAACCCATGGAACAACAATAATAATGATAAGGATAAACGTAATGAAACCGATCCTGAATAATTTCATTGGCGGCCTTAAGCTTGCACTTATGATAAAGTGCCGCTATGAGGAATTTAAAATCTCATGGGGAGCGCTTTGGGCGGGATCCATATTAATACTAGCCACTCATTTTCTGATTGATTTTTTTGCTGTTAAAATTCACGATGGCTTTAATCAGTGGGCCTTTTACTTTCATGCTTTAGGTTTTTTTCTAATCATGTTTTCCTCATATTTAGTAGGTCTAAACACAAAAAATACAAATAAAATTTTACGTGTGTCTGTTATATTTTACAGCAGCTTATGGATAATTTACTGTATTGCTTTCATTCTAAATGCATGGTCTCCTGAATGGCTAAGTGGTAATATACAAAAAAATATTTATTTATTACTTACTATATGGTCTTTCCTTATTGCATTTAGAGTTTTAGAGCTGTGCTATGACATAACAGCTAGTAAACAAATTTTTAGTTCTATCATAATGGCTAGTGCATTTTTTATTCCACTTAACTACACTTATATAGGTAAATTTTACTATTATTATAATTATGAAGAAAATAGTGAAGAAAATAGTGAACATGCAGAATTTTGGGCTCTAAGTGATGAAGAAATTTTCTCCTATCAAAGACATGTTTTATCAAAACAATTACAAACCTTAAGCTCTTCCGAGGAAGGAAATATAGATTTATACGGTATTGTTTTTGGCAGTTACAGCCATCAAGATGTTTTTATGCGTGAAGTTAAATTTGTCAAAGAAACTATTGATACAACGCTCAAAACAAGCAACCGCACGCTTTCAATGATAAATAACCCTGAAACATTTAAAGACACACCTTTGGCCAACAGCACAAATTTAACAACGGCATTAACGCATATAGGCCAAATTATGCAGCCTGAAGAGGATATATTGCTAATTTACCTAACCAGCCACGGCAATAAAGAAAGCGGCATAACCGTCTCACTTGGAGGCGGTCACAGCTTTTTAAATTTAAGTGCTGGGCTATTAAAGGAAATACTTGATGCAAGCGGTATAAAAAATAAAATTATTTTCATCTCAGCTTGTTTCAGCGGCGCAATGATTGATACCATAAAAGATGATAATATGATGATCATCACCTCGGCAGCGAAAAACAAAAGTTCATTTGGCTGTTCGGATGATGCACCATTAACCTTTTTCGCAGATGCCTATTTTAAGCAAGCACTGATTGAAACAACAAATCTTGAAAAAGCATTTGATATAGCTAAAGAAATTATTAGTAACCGTGAGATAGAAGAAGATTTAAGCCCACCCTCAAATCCCCAAATTTTTATAGGGAAAAATATAAAGCAAGTACTTGAAAAATATAAAGGCGCAGAACTTGTCGAAACAAAATAAAGATAAACAACCACATTATTCAGGCCACAGGCAACGTCTTCGAGAGCGTTTCGTTAGCTCGGGCGCGGATGCTCTGCAAGATTATGAGCTAATAGAGCTTTTGTTATTCATGGCTCTGCCGCGCCGCGATGTTAAGCCACTGGCAAAAACTTTGCTCAAGACATTCGGCTCTCTGCCAGAGCTTATGAGCGCAAAGCATCATGAGTTAATGAAAATCGAAGGCATAAGCGAGAATACCGCTACGGCCATTAAAACCGTAACGGCTATCGCTCATCGCACTATAAAACAAGAATTAAGACAAAAGCCAATTCTTAACAACTGGACGCGGCTTATGGATTATGCGCGCTCTACCATGGTGCATGAGAAAAAAGAACATTTCCGCATCATTTTCCTCAATAAAAAGAATGAGATGATTGAAGATGAAATCCAAGGCTCTGGCACGGTTGACCATACCCCCGCCTATCCAAGGGAAATCATGAAGCGCGCTTTGGAACTCGGCGCAACTGCCCTTATCCTTATACATAACCACCCTAGCGGCGATCCCACGCCCTCACCCGCAGATATAGAAATGACAAACGCAATAATCGAAGCAGCCAAACCCTTTGAGATAATCATCCACGACCACATAATAATCGCCCGTAACGGTCATACATCATTTAGGAATGAGGGGTTAATTTAATGTCTAAATTTTTACTAATTATAACAACATTAACTTTATCCGCCTGCTCCACGCAGGAATACAGGCATTACTATACGCAAGCACAAACAACGCAAGAACCCAACTCCAGTATAAAATTAGAGCAACTCCGAGAGCAAAATTTTTCTGTACTCCGCACGCAAATGGTTATGAAAGGCCTTAGCATGGACAATCCTATGCTAATCCGCGCATTTAAATCAGAAATGAAATTAGAGCTTTGGGTAAAGAGCAGCTACTCTAAACAATATAAGCTCTTTAAATCATATGATATATGCAGTAAATCAGGCACGCTTGGGCCAAAGCTTAAAGAAGGCGATAGGCAAACTCCCGAAGGCTTTTATGACGTAAAACAACACCGCCTTAATCCTAACAGCAAATATTTCTTGTCCTTTAATATTGGCTTTCCAAACAAATATGATCGCTCACTAGGCAGGACTGGCTCTCACCTTATGATACACGGAAGTTGCGTATCCGAAGGATGCTTTGCCATGACAGACCGCAGCATTGCAGAAATCTACTTAATTATTGAGCATAATTTCAAATACGGACATGAAGCAATCCCCATCCATATCTACCCCTTCCGCATGACACAGGAAAATATGATGGCACGTAATAGCTCTCGCTGGTATCCGTTTTGGAAAAACTTAAAGCAAGGCTATGATTATTTCGAAACCCACCGCATCCCCGCAAAACCTTACGCGCATAACGGACGCTACGCCTTTAATTATGGAGAGTATTATTGATCTAAAGTTTGGTTAGAGTCAGGCTGATTATTTACATTATCTTCATATTCATGAGGATTATTACTAAATGAACAACCCCGCCGCAAGCAACGAGGTATCACGTCATTGCGAGAAGCGTAGCGACGCGGCAATCTAGATTGCTTCGCTTCGCTCGCAATGACAAAACGCCCCAAGGGGCGGGGAATTAACCCGAAAAAAGATTAAAAGCTGGCAATACTCTAACAATCAAATTAAAATCACGGCCAAGTGACCAAGGAGCTTTAGAATCCTCTACATCTAAAGCCATATATTCATCAAATGGCAATTTTTTGCCTCTCGCCACCTCTTCAACCTTAGCAGAACTCACAAGCCCAGGTTTAACACTATAAATATCTGGGTAACCCAACACCTTAAAATCAACAACATTTATTGGAGTTTCAGGTTTAGGACGAGGGCCAACAACACTCATATCACCCTTAAGAATATTCCAAAATTGCGGTAACTCATCAATACCTCTTGAACGCATAAATTTCCCAAATT
>JAMONE010000261.1 GCA_027066695.1 Micavibrio sp.
CTGCGGTATATCAAAAGAGAATATGAAACATATTTTAGAGCCGTTTTTCACCACTAAGGGTGTTGGCGAAGGAACGGGGCTTGGGCTTGCAACTGTTTATGGTATTATTCGCCAAAGTGGAGGTTTTCTTGACATTGAAAGTAAAGTAGGCAAGGGAACAACCTTCATAATATATCTCCCTAAGTCCAATGAGACAGAAGAAGAGGAAGACGCTGCGCCAGAAAAGGTGGCTACAAAAGACCTAACGGGAACAGAGTGCATTTTGCTGGTCGAGGATGAGGACGCTGTTCGCACCTTCTCGCAGCGCGCTTTGGCAAATAAAGGTTATGATGTTATTTCCGCCGAGGATGGCGAGGCTGCGCTTGCTTTATATGAAAAAGATGGACAAAAGCAAATAGACTTGCTTATAACCGATGTCGTTATGCCGGGGATGGATGGGCCGACACTTGCGCAGCGTGTGCGTCAGCATAATTCAGAGCTGAAAATTATATTTATGTCGGGTTATACAGAGGATAAGCTTAAAGATTATATGGGGGAGAATACATATTTTCTGCCAAAGCCGTTTACCCTAAAGGTTTTAGCCGCGAAAGTTAAAGAAGTTTTGGATGATTAAATTGTCGTGTTGTTCTTTTTTTGTTCTTTGTGCTTGACATTGGGGCGAAACAAGAACATTGTTGTGTGTATAAGCTGGATTATATGAGCTATTATAATTTGCACAAAGACAACAATTATGCGAAAAGGAACAATAGATATGAGTGTTACACCGCTACGCCAAAAGGAAAAAGACATGACTCAAAATAATACTGAAAAGCAAAAAGCACTGGATGCTGCTCTTTCACAAATTGAACGTGCCTTTGGTAAAGGCTCTATTATGAAGCTTAATGATGAGGCTTCTATAAATGTAGAATCTGTATCTACGGGGTCGCTAGGGCTTGATATTGGGCTTGGTGTTGGTGGATTGCCACGTGGACGTATCATTGAGGTTTATGGCCCTGAAAGCTCAGGTAAAACAACGTTGGCTTTACATGTTATTGCAGAGGCACAAAAGCTTGGTGGAACATGCGCTATTGTTGATGCGGAACATGCCCTTGATCCTGCTTATGCTAAAAAACTTGGAGTTGATATTGATAATCTATTGGTTTCTCAACCAGACGCTGGTGAACAGGCCTTGGAAATTGTTGATACTTTGGTGCGCTCTGGTGCGCTTGATGTCTTGGTTATTGATTCCGTTGCCGCTCTTGTTCCGCGCGCAGAGCTTGAGGGAGAGATGGGCGACAGCCATATGGGGTTGCAGGCACGTTTGATGTCTCAGGCTCTTCGTAAACTTACAGGCTCTATATCTCGCTCACGCACTATTGTTATATTCATTAACCAGCTTCGTATGAAGATTGGTGTTATGTTTGGTTCTCCTGAAACTACGACAGGCGGTAATGCTCTTAAATTCTACTCATCTGTGCGCCTTGATATACGCCGCATTGGTGCGATTAAGCATAAAGATGAGATCGTTGGTAATCAAACACGTGTTAAAGTGGTTAAAAATAAAATGGCACCTCCTTTCCGTCAAATTGAGTTTGATATCATGTATGGTGAGGGTATTTCTAAACTTGGGGAGCTAATAGATCTTGGCGTTAAAGCTGATTTAGTAGATAAGGCAGGATCATGGTTTTCCTATGATGGCGAGCGAATAGGGCAGGGACGCGAAAATGCCAAAAAATATCTGCGTGAGCATCCTGAAATGGCTGATAAACTAGAAAAGCAAATCCGTGCAAATGCTGGTCTGATATCAGATGAGATGCTCTCAGGTAATGAAAAACCTGCCAATGACACTTCTGGCGATAAATCTAGTGAGTGATGAGCTATTCGAAATTAGAAAACTTACAAGAAAAGATGTTCCACAATATAAAGTCATAAGGCTCTTGGGGCTGGAAGAAGCCCCTTTCATGTCTTTTGTCAATAGATAAGCGCATGACAATGCGCACCGCATTTTTAAAAAGCAATTTAGTCTGCTGGAGTTGTTAGAAATCAAGTTAGGTAGGAAGCGAGACCACAATGGCGACAGTCGATCAGACTTTCATACGCGGGTCAGAACCGCAGGAACGTTTTTCGTCACGAGCTTATCTCTTACTTAGTACGGGCGTCAGCAAAACCTACCCAAGGGGCTGTCGAGAATTACTCAAACTGTTGGCACTCGCTTCCGGCCTAACCACCCGAAACCTATACAGGATCGGGATGTAGCTCTTTTGCCAATGCCCAGATAAAACCACATAATTCACGGGCTATCGCAGTAGCAACAACCGTTGACTTCTTCCCGCGATTACTCAATTGGCGATATCTTTTGCAAAGCCGTGTTTGTGTTTTCCACGCAAGATCACGAACCACTTTGGATTGTTTTACCAAAACATCTGATTTTTCTTGAGCCACACGTGCTGGATAGCGATAACACCACGCCGCTTCAACAAGCATACGGCGCGCTTCTCTGTTACCTGTTTTGGTAATACCTCCTCGATACCGTTTACCGCCACTGGAATGCTCCGAAGGTGTTAACCCCAGATATGACATAAGCTGTGCTGGCGTATCGAACCGTGTCAAATCACCAACCGAAGCCACAAATGTAGATGCTGAAACCCAATCAAGCCCACGAAAACTACGTAAAGCTTCAACCAGATAGCCCAAAGACCATTGAGGAACAAGCTCTTGTATCTGCCGATCCAGTGCTTCACGCCTCTCTAAACCATACCAAACTGCTTCTACGTAATCCTGAAAAACAATATTTTGTGCAAACTCATCAAATTGTTGTTTGGCAAGCCAATGTCTATGACGATATGTCCAATATGTTCTACCTGATTCATATACACGGTCATGACGCAATAAAAAAGCAAGTAATTGCTGGCGTGAACGCATCAAATGGTTCATTGCATCCATACGAGCACGAACCAGATCTCTCATTGCTTCGTGCTCTCTGTCAGGAACCCAGACCGCTGTTAAATCTCCAGCACGGTGCAAAACAGCTAAACGCTGTGCATCACGCCTATCTGTCTTAACCTTGTCACCTGATGCCATAGGAATACGCGACGGCGCCACGACGATGCACAAGTGTCCAGCTTCTACTATTTGCCTGTATATATTATAACCGCAACAACCAGCTTCATAACAAAAATCTAAGACTTCATATTTTTTGGATAGCCTTTTTAATAAAGCAGAAATTGATGCCTTAGTATTTTCTATCTCACCTAAAAACCTAACTTCACCGCCCCGCTCATCTTCTGCCAATGCCACTGAAATACTAGCCTTATGAACATCTAAACCTATATATATCCTACTCATTATAATTCTCTCCTGTCATCTAAATTGAAAATACAAGCATTATATATTTAATACTTCTAAACATCATGACAAAAGACATACGTACTTAGGCAAGCTTCTTGGCTTGCACAGAATGTAATTCTGTAACAAACAAAACAGAGCTTATTAGCCCTATTAGTAGGTTACTAATCTATTATATTACTAGGTTACTAGGTTACTAGGTTACTAGGTTACTAGGTTAGAGATATAATAGATTGACAATCTACTAGACTACTATATTATAAAACTAATGAACTAGTAGACTACTAGTCTAGCAATCCAATTACTTACAAAAAGAAAAGATATTGTTAGGCTAGTGAGATACTAGATTAGTAACCTAGTAATCTACTTTAAGAGGAAAATTATGACTTCAAAAAACATTCTGATAAACAACGGTAATCTAGGAAGGATGGGCAAAACAACTCTTGCTTATACTTTATATAAGACTGCAAAAGAGCCGTTTAAATATGTAACTAATGACCTGGAAAATGCTTCTATCAAGCTAAAGAATAATATAGCAGAAGGAGACCTAACCTATGTTCCAAGTGGCACGGAGATTGATATAAACCCAAAGGATAATATCATTTTCGACTTCGGAGGAAAGCCTGATGCAAGATTGCTAGAAGTAGCAGAATATGTTGATTTCATAATAGTACCTATAGCCTATCAATCAAATTCAGAATTGCAATTAACCATTAAAAATATAAATGCTTTAATGGATAAGAATAAAAATATTATTGTAATAATTAACAACACAGAGCTTGCAGATACAAAACTGGTGAAAACTACTCTAGCAGTCGTTTTTGAAGAAGAAGACATTACAATTTTAGAAATTAACCATTCAAAATTTATGAGACGGCTAGCAAATGAAAATAAAACAGTTTTTGAGGTGGCTATGCTAAATAAGGGAGATGCTACAAGACTGAATAGAAAAATAATTCCTCAATTTAAAGAATTATTCAAAACATTAGATATTAAGTTAAAGGTGAAATAGATATGGCAGAAAAAATAAGTTTAGCAAAACTAAATCAAATGAAAAAAGCAGCTCAAGAAGCAAAAGAAGAAACTGCTGACTTAACTTATTCCCCGACAGACAAAAGGAAAACTAAGGCTGTACAAGAAAAGAGAACGGATAAAATAGGTACATACCTTAGACCAAGCGAGAAAGAGAAGTTTCTTAGTTTAATTGGTAGAAAATCAGAATCTGATGCAGTTAGAGAATTAATTTTAACCTTCATCAAAAAGGATGATGGGGTGGAGTGATTCCATTTATGGGGACTGTGTTATATTGTTAGGCTTTGGCTATATAGCCAAAGCCATTTCATTCGTAACTTAAAAGCTCAAAAGATAATCAACGGCTTTTTGTGCCTGCGAGCTGGCTGAAAAGATAAATCGCTTATCGCTTTTAAGTGCCTTTAGCCAGTTATCAATATATTGTGCATGGTCATCACGCACAGAGGATTCAACGCCAGTTGATGCACAGCACATTGCAGGGGAGTGTTCTAGGAACTGTGTAATTTGATTTAAATCTATCTTCTGCTTATTAATAATTTTCTTTGTAGCGCGCCCCAAACGCTGGCGGAGAAGAAAATTATTAATAAGCAGGGGG
>JAMONE010000262.1 GCA_027066695.1 Micavibrio sp.
ATGATTTTGGTGAAATTACGCCGCCTCCTGCCCCTAAGGAAGCCATATTCACAACTCGTGAAAAACCTGCAAAGCCTTAAAATTATAGAATAGCTTTGATTTTATGGTAATATGTTATATAGTTGCTATCAAAATCAAAGGGGCTGCATTGTGAGCGATAACACAACACAAGATATTGTATCCACCCCGCAACGTCCAGCATGGGGCGGGAGTGATTCTATAGATATGAGATTTAATACACATGCCAACCCCAAAATTTTAGATAGCAATGGCCTTGAAATCTTGCGCAGGGCAATAATCGTACTTGATAAAAATATAGATTTAGCTATAGACAACTATTATATTTCTGTTGAAAGCGAAGAGTTTGATCGTAATATAATTACTGCACTATCTCAAACATCAGCACTTAATCCTAACTATCAATATTCAGACATATTTGGACATTATCGCACCAATATTATAGATGATGCCGACTCTGATAAAAATAAACATTTTGATAAACTACGATACTCTGATTTACTAATTAACTTCGCAACAGGTAATAACAAGCCAATTGAAATACGCGCCGAAGCATTGGATAAAATTGTTGGCCCCGCTGTACTTAAGATCACGAATAAAGACATGTTAACAACATTGATAAATTCAGATGATTATAACCGTGTTAAAGAAGGTCAAGCTATACTAAATATTGCAGGCTATGAAATCCCCATAGATGGGATAGCAAGTGAACAATCTAATGCTGCTATAAATGATATGTACCCACAACCAAAAGCAGGAAATACTCTTGACATACCTTTCCTAAACTTAACCCATTAACGATTCATAAGCTTTGACATTAGCGGAACAAAAGTCATGGCCAAGCTATGCTTAGGGGACGGGCCAGAAGAATCAACGCGCAGTAACATATTCTTATCAATCAACTGAAACCCTGCAATTAGAGACGCGCTCTCATTACCTCTGATATCTTTTTTAGGAACAGCAACAATAACATTATCCGACTTTTTTAAATCAAAATGCTTTGCCCAATTTTGCGCATCATCACGCGAACCAGCATCCCCATTTTCACCATAAACAATAATCTTTAGCTCAACCACGTTATCGTTAGGAAGCATCGCACTACTAGCAGAGTTTTTTCTCAAAACCTGAGAAAATGTCTGCGTATATTTGTCAATATCACTAGATGCAGAAGCATAATAAGGCCCAAACAACCCCGCTCCTGATTGTGCTTGAGATTTTGGCGATGATATATCAATAAACTCTATGACAATAATCCGCCCTTTCAAGCTAGAAAGAGTAAATTCTTTACCTTCCTGATCGAACATCGCCATATCAGGATAAGGGCTGTTCATCTTCGCTGGCCAAGGCTTTGGTAGATTTTCATTACCATAGCGAGCCTTTTTAACCAAAGCGCGTCTTAGCTCCTTCGTATCTTCTAGAATCTTTGCGATTTCTTCGGGTGATTTTTTATTCGTTTCAATATGCACAACAGAAAGCACCATCAACAATGCCAACATGGTAAAAAGCGTTTTTATGACATAGCCTATATATTTTTGTATTTTTTCGCTGTTCATTAAACTTCCTTAAGTTTTTTTATAATTTTATTCATTTAAAGATACACTTAAAAGATGTATATTCTCAATATGATTGAAAAATTTACACATTCTGGCATTATTAATTCTAAAGATATCCCATTATTAGAACAATATATTGCGCAAAAAAATAAACGCATAGTCTTTTTAGACACAACATTTGTTCTTCCAACATCTAATGAGAATATAGCAGAAAACTTCAGAAATAAACATATACCAAATGCATTGTTTTTCGATATAAAAGCAATCGCCAATAAATCATCAAGCCTGCCACATATGCTCCCCAATAAACAAGCATTTGAAAAAGCCGTATCTGCGCTTGGCATTACAAATGATGATGTTATAATTACCTACGGCCAGCATGGCATGATTATGGGGCCAGCAAGAGTATGGTGGATGCTTAAAGGCTTTGGACATAAAGATGTGATGGTTTTAAATGGCGGCCTTCCTGCATGGATAAAATCTGGCTGCAAAACCACGTCAGAGCAGACAAAACCACTTAAACCATCGCAATATAAAGCATCAGAATTTAAAGACACCGCAGTTACAGACATTATTGAGCTTAAAAAAATATGTGAGGAATGCGAATTACCGATAATAGATGCCCGCCCTAAAATACGTTTCAATGGGCAAACGTCAGAACCACGAGAGGGAATGAGAAGCGGCCATATCCCAAACAGCAAAAACCTGCCCTGCTCCACCCTTGTTAATGATAACGGAGAGCTTAAAAGCAAAGATGAGCTTAAACGGCTATTTGAGAAAATCGGAATTACATCGGAAAATCAAAAGCAAATAATAACAACATGCGGAAGCGGTATAACCGCATGCGCCCTATCGCTTGCCCTGCATCATATAGGACAACAAAATGTAAGCGTATATGATGGTTCATGGAGCGAATGGGGATTAGAACCCCCCCCAACTTAATCGCTTATACTCGCGAACACAGTGAAGCAATTTAATGTCATTTAAATTGCTATGGAAAGAAAAATGGAGGAGAGGATGGGATTCGAACCCACGTAGGGGATAAACCCTAACACGCTTTCCAAGCGTGCGCCTTAAACCACTCGGCCACCTCTCCTGCTTCATCTACATGAATTGGTGCACAATAGATGCTATTAATTAAAAATTCAAGTATATCCTTTTCTAATTAAGACTTCATTGATAGACTATATAAAATTTAGTTCAAATTACAGGTTTTCATTATGCGTAAATTTTTATTTTTATTAGTTCTTTTGCCCGCGCTTGTCGCGCTTGGGCATGATGTTTATATCTATACTCAAAATCAAACTAAAGGGTTTCGCCTTTCTGATACTGGTGCTCTATGGGATAAATATCATAAACAAAGTCACGATCAGTGGAAAATAAAGCTTAAGGAGTTTAATGAAGCGGTTGAAGATTTAAACCCTGCTCAGCAAGCACAAGAGGTAACAGAAAATACAGATGATTATTCTGCCAGTTTTACTCAAGACGATAATGAAGGTCGCGCGCATTATACCGCACCAATAAAGAAAAAAGATGGTGCGCAAATAAAGGTAAGTAATTTACAAAAATTTGTTGGTTTTCTTTTAGAGCAAAAAGCAGTTTTTGTGTTTTTTGGCTTTGCTGGAATTATATTCTTCATAAACGTTATTATTAGTTTACCGTTTAGGGAAAAAACCAGCGAAGAAAATCTTTCTAAAATTAAGAAAATCAAGCGAAAAGGCGGTGGATATAAATATGGCCGTAAGTAAAGTGATAAAAATAGCTGGTATCCATGTAAAGTAATACGTAGCATTGTTAGTGTTTTCCTTTACTGAATTCCGTTTGCGTAAGCACTCTTTCCGAATGTCGATGAGAAGAAGTGGCTTTCCATGCTGGTAAAAAAAACACTATAGGGGCGATATTGCTCATCGCACCACTATTGCGAATCAAGTCTAGTGTGTATTTGTATTTATCTGTAGTTTGAAAAACATATATTCTTGCAGATAATGCCACGCTTTTAAAATATAGAATGCTTTGCAAAACTTGTTTTAAAGGGCGTTTATGGTTACAGCAATGCTGTAACCCGCAGCGTAGCGTGCGTAAAATAGAAAATACATAGAATTTCTATAAAACAAATTCAGGCTCTTCTAAGCCCTCGCAAGCACCTTAATATTTTCTACAACGTTATTTTTTGCGCGAGCCTTTTTCAGGAAATCTTGGCAATCATTAGATATACCTGCACGTCTTTTCATATCAGCAAAATCACCATGCCCTGCATTCATGTGCCCTTGCTCTGTTGATGCAGCCCTGAAATACAGCATTAAAAACACACGAATAGCCGCCGTTAATGACGTTGCTATATTTTTACGCACAAAAACAAGCGCACAAATATCATGCAAAGAGCATTTCTCTCTTTCCGCTATATCATTAAGAGCAACCCACATCTCTGGCTCTAAACGTATAGATGTCCTGCGACCTAAAATTGTTATGTTTCTACTTACTAAAGAACTTTGCGCACGACCAGCTGTCGCACATTTAACATTATCACTCATGACCTTATTTTTTCCCCACACAGCAAAAATAAAAAAGATATTAACTATTTAACTATTTAGGATTGTAACGCAGGTAAAATTATTTTGCAATCTTAAGATTTTATTTTTTTTATTTTTCAACCAGAAGTGAAAGGGCGTGAATAATGCTTAGCTCATATTTAAGGACATCATACACTAATTTATGACTTTGGACACGATTCATACCATTGAATTCAGCGGTTTTTATAAACACGGAAAAATGGCTCTCGCCAGATCCATCATCACCTACATGTCCCTTATGTTTAGAGCTATCATTAACAACTTTTAGGTGAATAGGTGAGAAAGCCTCGTTAAGTTTATTTTCGATTCGCACCTGCATTGATGTCATTTTATTTTCACCTTAAATCAAAATTATGTTTTGCCTATAGAAACCTTGCGCAAAAGCATAGTTTTCTATAGATTTTTTATTTTACGCACGCTACGCTGCGGGTTACAGCAAAGTCGTAACTATATTACCTATATAATGGATAACATGCCTAGTATAATTTTAAAATATAAATCACCTGAATTTGTAGATACAAACGAAACACCGCAAAACGCCAATAGTTGTGAAATGCCTGGATGTATTAATGATGCTGAGCACAAAGCCCCGAAACACCGCGCACTAGATGAGTATTATAATTTCTGCTCCAACCATATTACAGAATATAATAAGGCGTGGGATTTCTTCTCTGGCATGTCCGAAACCGAAGTGCAAAACCATATGAGTAAGAGCCGATACGGTGATCGCCCAACATGGAAACGCGGCGCAGACGATCCTGAGGATAAATTATACAAAGCCGCAAGGGACTCATATCACTATGGTGAGCCGCCAAATAACAAAGAAGAACATAAAAAGCGCAAATTCAGCGGAGACATCAACACCCCCGAACACGAAGCTATGGCTCTTATGGGCTTAGAGCCACCCGTTACCCTAAATGAAATTAAAACCCGCTATAAAACATTGGCGAAAAAGCATCACCCTGACTTAAATAAAAGCGACCCAAACTCGGAAGAACTTTTCAAAAAGGTAAATATGGCGTATACAATCTTAAAGCTGGCTTTTAGTGAGTATCAAAATCTTCCTGACCCTAAGTGAATATAATGACAGAAATGCATAACCTAGATAAAAGTAAAGAAGATGAGCGCGGCGGTATGTCGTTCAGCATCACACAAATAAAAGCCAAAGAAGGGAAATACACCTCTATTCCCGATACAAAATACAATGTCCGAGAAACATTTGGCATTGATAGCGATTGGGAAGTTCCAGGTTTTAGCGAATCTACGGCAAATGTCCCCGATATTGACCCTACATATAAATTTGATCCCGATACGACGCTCGCCATACTTGCGGGATTTACGCATAATCGCCGCGTAATGATACAGGGCTATCACGGAACAGGTAAATCCACCCATATTGAACAAGTAGCCGCCCGCCTGAACTGGGCTTGTGTGCGTATTAACCTAGACAGCCATGTAAGCCGTATTGATCTAATCGGTAAAGATACCATCACCCTACAAGAAGGCAAGCAAATCACAAAATGGAAGGAAGGCTTACTTCCTTGGTCTATACAAAATCCTATTGCGCTTGTGTTTGATGAATATGACGCAGGCAGGCCAGATGTTATGTTCGTGATACAGCGCATTCTTGAGTCAGAAGGCAAGCTTACATTGCTTGACCAGAATATGGTTATCCGCCCGCACCCCGCTTTTCGCCTGTTCGCCACCAGCAATACCATTGGCCTTGGCGATACCACAGGGCTATATCACGGCACGCAGCAAATAAACCAAGGGCAAATGGATAGGTGGAACGTTGTTACTACGCTTAACTACCTCCCCCATGATAGAGAAGCCAGAATCGTTCTAGCTAAACTACCCGAGCTTGATACAGAGGAAGGCAAAGACACCATAAGCAAAATGGTAACTCTTGCCGATATGACAAGGATTGGCTTTGTAAATGGTGATTTATCAACATTAATGTCACCTAGAACAGTTATTGGCTGGGCTGAGAATATGCTTATATTTAATGATAGAGAGATGGCGTTCCGCCTTGCGTTTCTAAATAAATGCGACGAATCAGAACGCCCTATAATCGCAGAATATTACCAACGCTGCTTTGGCATAGACCTACCCGAAAGCGCGATTAAAAATATAGCTGTTCCATGATATAGAGTGGCTTGAATTAATAATCTAACACCGTCATTATAAACAATGTGGATAATCACTAGAATCGGGATTACAATCACCATCTCTGGTTTCTCTGCCATTAACAAAGACTCTAATGAATTCAGACGCTTCTTCTAAAACCTCACCACCTGCAACAACAGTTCTATCAAATACTTTACGAGATCTAAGGGCTGCTTCTTCAGTCGTATCAGCAGCAAAAATATTTACCTCTTCACCAAATTTTTCAGTAATACTTTCAGATGCTTTTCCGCCCAAGTCCTTACCTGCACTTATAACAAAACGAGAACCAGTATCAGCTCCAGCACTTATAACATCACTAACCACCTCCCCGCTTCCTTCCGCTGTTATACCTTTATCTACATCGTAAAACTTCAACGATGCACCATGTTTAAACTGCCTTACTTGATAACCGTAGTATTCTTCAGTTAAAGGATCATCAAATCCCTCAGGATTATCTTTTGCAGCCTCGTTAATACCAAGCGCAATTAAAGGAGTTGCCACGAAACTAACAACAAATAAGCCAAGCCCCCAACCACCAGAAAACATTGTTTTAAAAGCCATATCACCCTCATTATTTTATTTATTATGAATATCTTTATACCACCTATCTTACATTTTTGTCAAATAGTTACGCATAAAGGAATTAAATGGAAAAATTGAATGGGGAAATTAAATGACATGCGCAACAATCATCACATACGAGCGCACTCGACACTCTACATTATTGTTGCAAAAAAAATTCTTTAAGACAATAATAAGTTGTAATTGTGGTGGGAGAAAATGAGATTTCTATAGATATAAAAAAATTAATTGTAATATGTATTGCCACCACTTCATTCTGGACAGCGCAGGTCTATGCCGAAGATGCAAGTCAAACACCATCAGAAGTTTCAACAAAATCGGTAGGTGTAATTTCGCCATCCTATGTTCTAACACGCACTGGCTTATTGCGTGATGAGCTTGAATTAATCCGCTATGAGATGGGTAAGACAAAAAATATGCAGGCCGAAATTAAGGTTTCGAACGCCGCTCCGCACGAAGTATTTTTTCAAGCCCTTACACTGTTTCACAAGACAAATCGCTTAGCCTTCGAGCAGACAAAGACACTGGAAGAAGAGATCAAATTAAGCACGGCAGCCAACATTAAGCCTGAGCATGTGCTGAAAATGGTTAATGCTGCGCTTGACAGAGTTCTTATTGTAAAGAAAAAGCTTGACATTACAGAGGCAATTGAAGAAAAAACCTACGATAATACGATCACACCAACCGATGTGTTCCGCTCTATTGTGCAAGCTAATCGCCAGCTTAACCTAATGCTATCACAACAATTTGCGCCCAGTGATGTTTTTCAGCAGGTGTCTTTGTCTATCAATTATACTGCTCGTTTATTAGCGCGTTTTCCCGAAGCCACAAGGATACCTGATTATCCTGCTTATGAACGAGGTAAACACCCTAGCGATGTATATCAAAGATTGATTGATTGTTATGATTTAATTCAAAAAATTGCAAAAACTTCAGATCTGGATATGCTGAATTTAACGGTTGATACAGATAATCTAACAGAAAAAGTACCTAGTGATGTTTATGACATTGCTTCTCTTATTGTTTCCGAGCTTGCCTATATTCATTCTAACCTTGATAATGCTCAGCCGCCCGCTGGTGTCTATTATCCAGGTAATAAATTTCCTTCTCATGTTTTTCAACGTGCTGGCATTTTGGAGCGGCAATTAACTGGACTTCTTAGGCAAGTAGAAAGCAACCCGAAATGGCTTAAATAAATGTCAAAATTCAATCAAGCCCATGATAGTGAAAATATAAGTGATATTGAAGTAGAGCTTAGAAATAGGCTCATGAAATCACATATGTTGATTGCAGGAATTGGTATTGCTATTCTAATTATTGCTCTTGTTGCTATAATCTCATTGCGCAATATTTCTATTCATCTTGCCGCAGAAGCCACGCCAACAGTTGAAACTACCCTTAAAACGTCAAAAGCGGTGCAACAATCGCTAGCCTTTTTGCGCGGGTGGGTCGCCATAGGAGATCCTGCTATGCGGCAAAGACGCAGCGCGGGGTGGAAAAACGATATTTGGCCAGAATTTTCCAAATTATCCATATTGAGGGAACGCTCAATGAATTCGCAAGAAAAAATACATTTTGCGAATTTAAAAAATGCATTAATTACTTTGGAGGAATGGCAATGGTATATTGAAGATGTCGCCCAAACACCAGGAAATCAACCAGCAAGGTCGTTTTTGTACCAGCATGTTCAACCCACAGCAAATGAAATAATTGCTATACTTGAGTCTTTAACGACTATAGAAATAACACTTACAAGCGGAGAAAAACGTAAGGAATTATTTGCAAATATTGCCAATTTGAGAGTATCGTTTATCAGCTCTTACGCTGTTTTGAATAATTTTTTAGAAGAGGCCAACCTATCTGAAGAGCAGGCTTTTAACTCTCTTATAAAAACTGCTACGAAAAATATAAACTGGATTAATAGCTACCCTAAGCTATTAACCCCAGAGCAATATGACTTAACAATGCTTATAGAAAAAGAATGGGATGCCTATAAATATTTGGCTCAAAAAACCATAGAAATGCGAAAAAGAAAAGACTGGAATATTTCCAGAAATATGCTGTCTGAATATGCTTTTCCACAGGTCAAAATAATAGAGTCAATCATTGCTATATTAGAAAAACAATATAACGAAGAAATGAGTGCCAACGCCGCCAAGGTCAAAAAAACCAGTAATCTTACGATTATAGCTTTTATCATGATGCTTGCAGGCCTGCTTATCAGTGCAACTAGACTCTCAAGGAAAGGCGCGGGGCAGATTATAAAGCCTGTCTTAGCTCTAGTTTTTGCTAGTCATAGCCTAGCTCAGGGTAAGATTGACCAAAATATTCCAGAAAGTAAAAATGATAGCTTAGCCAATGCTCTTGCTAAATCATTCAATATTATGCGGGTGTCTCTACAAGAAAAGCAAGAAGCACTAGAAGACAGTATTATTGTTGCGAATGAAGCCAATCAGGCCAAGAGTGCTTTTCTAGCAACTATGAGCCATGAAATCAGGACACCGCTTAACGGCGTGGTCGGTATGTCTGAATTACTACTTAACACTAGCATGACGGACAAACAAAAAAGATACGCTAGCACGATCAATAACTCTGCGGATGTATTACTGGGAATCATCGGTGATATCCTTGATTTTTCAAAAATAGAAGCTGGAGAAATGGAAATTAATCCAGTAGCAATAAATCTCTATAGAGCTGTCAAGGAAATGATGAGCGTCATGACTGGAACTGCCGAAGAAAATAATGTTGAATTTATATTTAAATATGATCCAAACATTCCGCCTTTTGTCATGCTTGACCCTGTTCGTATTAAACAAATGATTTTAAATATAGCTGGTAACGCCATAAAATTTACAGAAAATGGCTATGTAATTATTAGTGTATATACTAAAAAATGTGACAAACATGGAAATACAATCCTACGCTTTGAAATTGAAGATAACGGTATCGGCATCACAAAAGATAAACAAGATAAAATTTTTGACAATTTCACACAAGCAGACAATTCAACAACCCGTCAATATGGTGGTACAGGACTTGGGCTTGCTATTTGTAAAAAACTTATTGAATTGATGGATGGTAAAATCGGTGTAGAAAGTGATATTGGCAGTGGCTCAACATTCTGGTTTGAAATACCCGTGCGCGAAGGCCACTCTGAGGAAGAAGCAGACAACTCACCTATCAGCCAGTTAGCATCACCAATAGAAGAAACAATCAAAAAACAACATGTCCTGATTGTAGATGATTTCGCACCAAACAGAGAGGTTTTAGAAGGTTATCTGACAAGTTGGGGAATAAAATGCAAATCTGTATCTTCAGGGAAAAAGGCATTAACAGAGCTTGAGCGTGCGCATAAAAACGGCACATCTTATACACTTGGCTTGATAGATTATATGATGCCTAGAATGGATGGCAAAGAGCTGGCAAAAGAAATTCAATCGCGCCCGCACTTAAAGGATATCTCTTTGGCTATGATTACTGCCGCTTATAAAATCAAAGATGCTAATCACGCGCTTGAAATGGGCTTTAAGGCCTGCGTCCTTAAGCCAATTTACGCCTCTGAATTGATGGATTCCATGCTTGAAATTATACTTGATGAGGATCAAAAGAAGGAAATAAAACCCAAACCACAGCAAGACGAAGCTCTATCCGACATCGTAACATTACAAAATGGCCGAAAGCCGAAAATTTTGGTTGCCGAAGATTGTCTCATAAACCAAATGTTAGCCAAAGAAATTCTTAGTGGGCTCGGCTATGAGGTTGAAATTGCGGCCAACGGCTTAATTGCTTTTGAGCTATACCAACATGGCTCATATGACATTATTCTGATGGATTGTATGATGCCCGAAATGGATGGCTACGGGGCTACGCAGATGATACGGGAATATGAAAGCGACAATAATAGCCCCCGTATTCCAATCATTGCTATGACGGCTAATGCGCTAGATGGTGACAAAGAAAAATGTCTTAACGCTGGTATGGATGACTATATCGCTAAACCTGCGCGGCGCGAAGACATTAAAATAGCTTTAAACAGATATCTAGCATCGAAAACTATTTCACAGAAATAAAACAACCCAAGGACTAACATATGCAAAGCACAAATAAAGACGCAGCCATATTTGATCAAAATATTATAAAACAACTAGAGGAGTCTATCAGTAAAAGCTCTGTTCCTAAGTTTTTGCATCTATTTGTAGAAGACTCATCCCTAAAGCAAGATGAAATAGAGCAAGCTCTTTTTGATAGTGATTTTGAAACCCTTGAGCGCATTAACCATACATTAGCCAGCAGTGCAATAACATTTGGCGCAGTGCGCTTGCATAATCTTTGCCGAGCTGTAGAATTTAATTACAAAGAAGGGCAATATGAACAAGCTGCCATTGCTCTAAAAGATTTACCCTCACTCATTAAAGTAAGCAATGAAGCTATAAATACATATCTTGAGTCTAACTATAAGTAGATGAGAATTATTCCATATGCCCCAAATTTTAATTATTGAAGATGATAAAAACATGGCTGCCTTGTTCGAGGAATTCCTCAAAGACGAGCCTTATAAAATCACAACAGCTCCAAACGGACAAAGAGCTTTAGATACACTAAAAAGCACGTCATTTGATGCTGTCATGCTTGACCTTAAACTGCCCGATATGGAAGGATTTGATATCTTAAAATATATCAGTGAAAAATCTATGGACTGCGCGGTTATTGTAATTACTAGCCAAGGATCTATGGGAACAGCCATTGAAGCCATGAAGCTTGACGCACGTGATTTCTTGGTAAAGCCTATAAGTAAAGAACGTTTAATAGTCACACTAAAAAATGCATTAGAGAATCAAGAGCTGCAACATGTTGTTGAAACTTATAAAAATAAAATAGATCGCCATGATTATTGCGGATTTATCGGCTCATCTTTAGCCATGCAAGAGATATACCGCATTATTGATTCTGCCTCATCCAGTAAAGCAACCGTATTCATTACAGGTGAAAGTGGAACAGGAAAAGAAGTTTGCGCACAAGCCATTCATAAAAAAAGCAGCCGTAAAAACAAGCATTTCTGCGCAATAAATTGTGCAGCCATACCACGTAATCTAATGGAATCCGAGATTTTTGGCCATGTTAAGGGGGCTTTCACAGGCGCAAATATTGATCGTGATGGCGCAGCAGCAAGAGCCGATGGCGGCACTCTTTTCCTTGATGAAATCGGGGAAATGGATTTAGATTTACAAACCAAGCTTCTACGCTTTGTGCAAACAAATACATTTATGAAAGTCGGGGCAAGCAAAGAAATCAGTGTTGATGTGCGAATAATTTGCGCCACTAACCGAGATCCTATGGAAGAAATTCATGCTGGGCGTTTTCGTGAAGATCTCTACTACCGCTTGCATGTCCTGCCGATACATATGCCACCATTGCGTGAACGTGATGACGATATAATTCAAATATCTAAATTCTTCCTAAAAACCTACGCCAATGAAGAAAATAAAATTTTTGAGCGATTTGATGAAGATGTTCAATCAATATTTACCGCTTATAACTGGCCGGGAAATGTGCGCCAACTTCAAAATGTTGTACGCAATATTGTTGTTTTAAATAATGAGAAAAATGTTTCTTTGGGCTTATTGCCTGCGTTGCTTAATAATATTGATCCATCACGCATTCCTACAAAAAAAATAAAAACACCCCCCTATATTGCTCAGCCGCTCACATCTATATTAGGTGATACACCTGAAACATTGGCTCGCATGGATGACTTAGAAAAGATTATCATTGAAAATGCCATTCAAGTTTGTGACAAAAATATTCCCAAAGCAGCCCATTATTTAGGGGTAAGCGCGGCAACTATATATCGTAAAAAAGCCGCATGGAAAAAAGAAAGCCAAACAAACACTACTTAGCAAAATATCCTATAATACGATTATTCAATTTATTAAAATCAATTGGCTTAGTCATATAACCATCAACACCAGCGGCGCAGGCCGTTTCAAAATCCTCACCTGAACGTTTAGCTGTAAGCATAAACACGGGCAAATCCTTAGTTTTCTTATCTTTTCGCAAGCGAAGTAAAAATTGCAAGCCTGATAATTTTGGCATAGACCAATCCAAAATAATCATATCAAGCTTAATTTTTCTCGCTTGTTTTAGAGCTTTTAATGGGTTTTCGAAATAATGTACATCAAAACCACTCTTTTCATCTAAATAACGACAGACCAAACCACCAATCAGTGGATCATCATCAACTACCATAATATTATATTTACCATCCATTGCATATTCTCCTTTATGTAAAGGTATATGCAATATGCAGGCCAAAATATTATGGCTGTAACTCATTGTAATATAACGAGTTGCATATAAACCAGTATCACCCCACTCTTAAATTGAGAGTAATATTGCGAGAGCCATAATGTATCAAAGCTTAATAAGCAGATAATTAACCAAACTTACCGCCTATGTAATCTTTTGTCCGTTGATTCTCGGGATTATTAAATATTGTCTTAGTATCCCCAGATTCAATAATACGCCCCATATGGAAGAAAGCCGTATAATCTGATACACGCTCTGCTTGTTGCATGGAATGGGTAATAATCACAATTGTATATCGTTGCTCAAGCTCGGCAATAAGCTCTTCTATACGCGCGGTTGCAATTGGGTCAAGCGCAGAACATGGCTCATCCATCAAAATAACTTCTGGCTTAGTCGCAATCGCGCGCGCAATACATAGGCGTTGCTGCTGCCCACCAGACAAGGATGTTCCCAACGCGGAAAGCCTATCTGACACCTCATCCCAAAGCCCAACACGTTTTAGCGTTTTTTCAACCAATGCCTCTAACTCACCTCGGCTAGAGGTTAGCTTATGAATTTTAGGGCCATATGCAACATTTTCAAAAATAGATTTAGGAAACGGATTTGGCTTTTGAAAGACCATGCCTACTTTTTGGCGAAGCAAAATTGTATCAACATTATCCTTATATATGTTAAAGCCATCCAGCCTGACTTTTCCTGTAGTGCGGCACCCATCAACATAATCATTCATTCGGTTAAGACATCGCATAAAGGTTGATTTACCACAACCAGACGGACCAATAAGGGCAGTAACACGGTTGTTAAGAATATCTAGATTTACATCAAACAATGCTTGCTCATCATTATAAAAAACACTCAAAGACTCTGCTTTCATGCGGATATCATCTTTAAGGTCAGTATTTGTTTCTAAAGTTTTTTGCTTTATATTCATATCTTATTCACCATTTTATTTCATAACGTCGGCGAATATAAACCGCCAACAAATTAATTAGCACCATAACCCCGAGCAAAACCATAATAGCCGCAGCTGTTTTTTCTACAAAGCCAAGCTCTGGATTATTCGCCCATAAGTAAACTTGAACAGGCAGCGTTGTTGCAGGATCTGAAAAGCTTTTCGGAACATCAGCAATAAATGCCACCATACCAATCATCAGTAAAGGCGCAGTCTCACCAAAAGCGCGGGCAACCCCTAAGATTACACCAGTCATAATTCCAGGAAGCGCATAAATCAATATATGATGAAATACAACTTGTGTCGGCGTTGCGCCCAATGCAGCGGCGGCAAAACGAATAGAAGATGGCACAGTTTGCAAAGCATTGCGCGTGGAAATAACGATAACTGGCAAGATTAGAAGAGCAAGCACCATCCCCCCGACAAGAGAAGATGAGCGCGGCACGCCAAAGAAATTCAAATAAATAGAAAGCCCTAATAACCCAAATATAATAGATGGAACGGCGGCAAGGTTATTAATATTAATTTCAATAAAATCGGTAAACCAGTTCTTAGGGGCAAATTCTTCTAAGTAAATAGCAGTAGCAACGCCCAAAGGAAAAGCCATAAGAACGCAAATAAGGATAGTCATAAAAGACCCTATTACGCTGACCAAGACACCGGCCTGCTCTGCCTCTCTTGAATCACCATTAGTAAAAAAAGCAAAATTAAAAGCTGTGCGCATACGTTTTGATTGCGACAATAATGTTATCCATGCAGATTGAACTACGTTTATATTACCTATCCGTTTTGATTCTTCTAACAAACGTTGTTTATAAAAAATACTTACTGCGCTGGATGCAAGAACCCATATATCTTTTTTTGTTCCAATTAATTCAGGGTTTTTCTCAATAATCTTTTTAAGCTCATAAGGAGCATTACGGCTTACCAATACGAATAATAAACGCTTCTCTTTTCGTGTATTAACATCAGGGAAAACATCAAGAAGAGCATTTTGTATAATTGTTCTATATGCCTTTTTTTCAATAAGATCAGCCTGAAATGTTATAGGAAGCTCAATTTGCGTCTCTATAAAAGCCGAGCGGCCACTTGAAAAAATATTCCAAGCAAGACTAATTAAAAATAAAGATGATATAACAATAGCTATAAATCCAACGAACCTAAAGCGACGTTCTGCCGCTTTTCGCTTTCTAAGCCATGTGTGCTTAGGCTTTTTACTATATGATTTATAGATAAAGGGGCTTTTCTTTTTCTTGATACGTTGCATGGTTATGCGTCGTCGTCTTTCAAATAACTTAATCATAGCGCTCCCTATATCTCTTAACGATAATTAAGGCCACAATATTTAAAATCAGCGTCATAACAAACAGCGAGAATCCAAGTGCAAAAGCAGCGCGGGTTTTATCACTATCAAATTCATGATCCCCAACAAGAAGCATCATAATTTGCACGGTTGCTGTTGTTACTGATTCCAATGGGTTAATAGTAAGGTTTGCCGCCATCCCTGCCGCCATTACAACAACCATTGTCTCTCCTACACCTCTTGAAACCCCAAGAAGAAGCGCACTAACTATACCAGGCAAAGCCGTTGGCAGTATTACTTTTTTAACCGTTTCGGATTCCGTTGCCCCTATAGCAAGAGAGCCAAAACTTAAATCTTTAGGCACAGCGCTGATAACATCTTCCGATATAGACATGACATAGGGTGTAATCATTATGCCCATTACCACTCCAGCAGTTAATGCACTTTCAGAGACAATAGATAATCCAATCATTTCACCACCAGCGCGCAAAAATGGCGCTACCGTAATAACAGCGAAATATCCGTAAACAACAGAAGGAACGCCAGCTAAAATTTCTAAAATAGGCTTTGCCCATGAACGGAATTTAGGACTTGCGTACACAGAAAGATAAATCGCAGAATATAAACCAAGTGGAGCTGCAACGGCCATAGCAATTAACGTAACTAAGAATGTGCCCAGAAAAACAGGTACTGCGCCAAAAGTCCCCGAACTTCCCGTCTGACCAACATGTGAGGCAGTTTGAGGGCTCCATTCAGTACCAAAAAAGAAATCTAACATAGAAACATTAGAGAAAAAATTCACGGTTTCCGATAAAACAGATAAAATGACAAGCACAGTTACCATAACCGACAGCATAGTGCAGGCTAGTAAGCTTGACCTAATCAATCGTTCAAATCTTGCCATTAATTTTTTACCATTTATTTTTGCTAAACATAGTTATAAGGAATAGCCGCTCAATGTAAAGCAGCTATTCAATTGTCTATTATTTATTTTGTAACACTTTGATCAACAAGGGATTTTACACGTCTCTGCATTATGGTGAGTTCGTTTATGGGTAGAGGAATAAGTCCTTTTTCAGAAAGGTACCCATACTCACCAGCGGCTTCATCACTAACCAATTCAGAAATAAACTGCTGTAGGCCAGATGTTTTACCTATATTATCATCCTTAACATACGCATAGAGAGAGCGTGATATTCCGTAAGAGCCATCAGAAATATTATCAAATGTTGGCTCTGTACCAGAAATAATACTGCCCTGAACTATATCGCCGTTTTGTTCCAGAAAACTAAACCCAAAAATACCAAGTGCCTTAGGATTGCTTTGTAATTTCTGCACGATTAAATTATCGTTTTCTCCAGCTTCAATATAATGTCCGTCCTCGCGAAGCAAATGACACACTTTCTTGCGTATTTTCTTGTCCGCAAACGCCGCTTTGAATTCAGGTAAATCCTTACAGTTTGGCTCCATAACCAGCTCTACAAATGCGTCGCGTGTTCCTGATGTCGACGGCGGGCCGTAAACTTCAATTTTTACATTTGGAAGCGATGGATCAATGTCACTCCAATTTTTATTTGGATTATTTATCAGCTTACCTTCAGATGGTATTTGCTTGGCCAGAGCTAAAAATAGCTGTTCCTTAGTTAGACTATAACGATCTATTTCCTTTGTATTTGCCAAAACAATTCCATCAAAACCTATTTTTATTTCTGTAATGTCCTTTACACCATTTTTGGCGCACAGCTCTTCCTCACCTTTTTTAATTGCTCGTGAAGCATTCGATATATCAGGGTACATCTCGCCAAGGCCAGAGCAGAACAGCTTAAATCCACCACCTGTTCCAGTTGCTTCAACAATTGGAGTCTTAAAATCTGTGCTATTACCAAATTCTTCTGCGGCAACAGTAATAAATGGGTAGACCGTTGAAGAGCCCACAATTTTAATTTGTTCTCCACCAGCATGTGCTTGCACTGGCAATATAAATGCAGCGCACACTGCTAGTAATGGTAAAGTTTTTTTCATAGTATTTTCCTTTAATTTAAAATTATAAATGGTTTAAATATGCAAATTTTAATTTTAGGTACAAAAAAAACGGTTTAAAAAACCGCTGGCATTTAAGCGAGTTTCTTGAGAAGAAGTTTCAAAATCTACAAGTGCATAATGCCTATCCATAAGTTCAGACTTATAGACACATCAAATTTCAAGTCAAGAGCTTTTTATAAAATCTATCAGCGAATTACGTGACACTTACAATTGCAAACACAGTGAAGCAATCTATAACCCCACTGGGATTGCCACGTAGCTACAGCTCCTCGCAATGACGATTAGTGTCTTAATTTTAAACTGGAATTACTATATCATTGAAATATATCGCGTTTGTTCACCATATGTTTCACGTGAAACATATGGTATTATTAGATTGTGGATTTTTTTAACAAGTTTTACGTAAGATTTCTATATTTATTGTTCAGATCAGTTTTGCCAAAATTATATTTTTTATCTCATCACAGAGTTGCTCAACCCCCTGCCCAGCGTTCAAGATATAGCAACGCCCCTCATTTTTACGAGCAATCTCTAAGAAACCTTCACGAAGCTTTT
>JAMONE010000263.1 GCA_027066695.1 Micavibrio sp.
CTATCTTCACCTGATAACCGCGCAGTTGAGCGTTTAAGCCCTGTGCGTACATCAATATCAAGGATAAAAGTAAGGTCAGGCTTGAAATTACCGATAGATAGACGCTCTATCTCCCTTATCGTATCAAGATCAAGCCCCCTGCCATAGCCTTGATATGCAATAGTAGAATCGCTAAACCGATCACATATAACAACCTTGCCCTCTGACAACGCAGGTTTTATCAGCTTTTCAACATGCATAGATCGCGCAGCAAATAATAACAACACCTCGGATATGGCGTTCCACTGCCCGCCATCACGCTGCACCAGTAAATTACGGATGCTCTCGGCTTCGGGTACACCGCCTGGTTCACGCGTAGTTATAACGTCATAGCCACGCTCGCTCAGCATATTCACAATATGATTAATCTGAGTAGTCTTGCCAGAACCTTCCCCGCCTTCTAAAGATATAAAAAATCCTTTAGCCATTAATTGAAATATCCCTGCCCCGTAGTTAAAAGACGAGCCTTTGCGATTAACTTTGAAAACCCTGACATTTCGCCAACATCTTCGCTTGTAACCAAAGGAACTTTTATTACGCCACCTTTAGGAACATGGATAATAGCAACGCCGACTTCTTGACCCTTTGTAATCGGAGCTTTCAGCGGAGCATTATATTTAATTTCAATTTTCAAATCATTTTCGAATAGCTTTGGAACAACAATATCAAGCGGTGATTTTGCGCGCAAGCCAACTAACCTTTGCTTACCAAAATAAACGGGGGCTTTGTCTAAATCCTTATTATCTGCAAATAAAGAAATATTACGGAATCCATTAAGCCCCCATTGCAAAAGCTTGATAGATTCGCTCTTGCGTGCCTTTTTACTATCAAGGCCATTAATAACTATAACAACGCGCCGCCCGTCTTTTACGCCTGTACCAATCAAGCCATAGCCACCAATTTTCGTATGCCCTGTTTTAAGGCCATCCGCACCAATATTTGCATAGAGCAACGGGTTGCGGTTTGTTTGCCTGATTTTATTATAGGTGAACTCTTTTTCCGCATAATAGCCGTAATAATCAGGGAAGTCCTTAATCATAGCCGCCGCAAGCGTGGCTAAATCACGCGCGGTTGAATAATGATCGGGATCAGGCCAGCCGCTAGCATTCATGAAATGGCTGCCCGCCATGCCAAGCTCTTTGGCTTTTGCGTTAAGAGCCGCCGCAAATGAAACCTCATCACCGCCAAGACCTTCTGCCAAGACAATAGTTGCATCATTGCCCGATTGAATAATAACGCCGCGCACTAAATCTTCGATTTTAACCTGCTTGCCCACAGGTACAAACATTTTAGAGCCGCCCTTACGCCATGCCTTTTCGCTAACCAGCAAAGTATCATCCAGCGAAATATCGCCTTTCTTTAGAGCATTAAACACAAGATACATGCTCATGACCTTGCTCATAGATGAGGTTGGCATTTGCGTGTCGGCATTCTTCTCAAACAGCACCGTGCCAGTATTATAATCAATAATAATTGCTTGCTTTGCTGTTGTTTCAATTGTGCTGGCCGCCATGGCTGTCATTGGAAATAATACGCAAAAGCATAAAATATATAAAAGATTTTTCATTGTTATAAATTCTTTCTTATCAATCCACTATTATTCGAGCATTTTCATGCCCGCCAGCTAAAACCCGTTCCAGCAAGCCATCGGCAGCAGGAATATTAGGAGCTGGCAAGCGTACGCGATAATATTTCGCGCCGTCAACCGTAATTGAATGCACCTGCGCACGACCATACTCACCAAGCGAGCTAGCAAACTTCATAGCATTAGAGCGCGAAACAAACGAGGCTGTTTGTATAAATATCTTTGGCGCACCCACTGCATATTCGCTAATCACAGGATCAGGATAGGAATTACCATCTCGAACATGATAAGGGATAGTTACTTTTGCCTGTTTAGTTTTATATGACGACCTGTTCATTGGAACTTCCATTCCGCGCGTATCTTGTCCATTACGCGCAGCATTCGCCACCATAATGCTTTCATTTTTTAGAACCTGAACCCTAACCTTCACAACGCCCTTTTTCCGAAAGCCAAGCAGCTCGGCAGAGCGTTTAGACATATCAATAATGCGCCCCCGAGAATAAGGGCCGCGATCATTAACACGTACAATCAACGATCTACCATTATCAAGATTAGTTACCCGCACAATGCTAGGCAGGGGCAAAGTTTTATGCGCTGCGGTTAAATCATTTTGATTATATACCTCGCCATTCGCCGTTTTCTTGCCGTGGAAATTAGGGCCGTACCATGAGGCTATGCCTGTTTTATTATAGCCATAATCAACTCTTGGATAATATTTTTTACCCTTTATTTTGTAAGGCGAGCCAATCTTATAATAGCCTTTGCTCTGTGCATGGCTTCCTGTCAGTTTTTTTCCAAAATGAGAGGCCAGCTCTATTTTTGCGCAGCCCGTCATAAAAAGAGGCAACGCAAGCAAGCTCAAAACTATAGCAATATTTTTCATTATTTACCGCCCCATGCTATTTTATCGGCAAGCAAACCAACGCTGGTCGCAAAATAAGTTGATTTATTCCACCTCATAATAGCTCTGTAATTATCATAAACCAGATAAGCCTCACCTTTCAGACCATCGGGAGCAACCAGCGAAGCTTTCATCCCAGAAACAACTGGAATATCCTCACCACTGATAAGCTTAACACCAAGCTTTTTCCATGTTGCCAAGTCATGTTTTACCTTCAATGAAACCATATCCTTTGTAAGAGTAG
>JAMONE010000264.1 GCA_027066695.1 Micavibrio sp.
ATCACCAGAACCGCTGAATTTATCCAGCATATCTGATTTCATTTTATCTATGGTCTTTTCAAAAGTAGCTTCTGAACCTAATTCTTTTTCTGCGCCCTTATAGAAAAATTCAAATCCTTTTTCTATTGCAGGTTTTGCACGCTCAAGCCCTGCTTCATCATCTTTATCACCCCATAAACGGCCAACATTAATGCCCATAAGGGATAAAACGCCGCTAATCATTTTACCAAATTCAGTTCCTGTGAATAAGTCTTTAAGTATATCAGAAAAGCCCGGCGCCCATTTACTCATCGCCATATGCATACCATCAAGCATGATATTCATCTTGGTAGTTTGCTGCGCCTTCTTCTCATCAAGAATATTTCCCGCAGCTTTAATGTTGTCTAAGGATGCTATGAAGCCATTTAATGTATAGCTATAATCTCCATCCTTTTCTCCATTTTCTTTAAGTGGAGCGCCTAAGCCAAGAGCTTTGTCAATCTTAGCCCTATCACTTTCAAGTTTTTGCCTGTCTTCATCAGAAGTTGGTGTTCTGAAATAAATAGCCTGATCAGCCTTGCTCATTAGTGGAACTTTAAGTGCCTCACGAAGCTGCTTCATTGCGGGGTTGGTTAGGATTTCATATTTGAATTGCACACCAAATTCTTTGGTATAAACGCCGTTTGGGTTATTATCCTTTTGATCCTCTGGCTTACCTTCATTCGCCAATGTCTTAAAAAGAACAATAGCTTTTGCCAAAAAGTCTTGAGAATTTTCTCCTAAAATTCCATCACTCAAATCATCTTGAGTTAATGGCGTTACAATAGATTCAGACAACCCCATTGTGTCAATATCATTAATTTTTTCACCTAAAAGAAAAAGGATTTGCTCAACAGAATCAATGCTATCATTAAGTCTGACTTGCGCGTTTTCAGCTGTAGTTTCAGCCATATCTTTATTCATAGCAGCGATTTCAGCCGCGGTAGGAGGCTTATCATTAGTATTAGATTCAGCATCTACAGGCTTAGATTCAGTTGTTGGAGAGCTAGTCTTAGGCTGCGGGTTAACCGTTGTCGGGTTAGGTGCAGAAGTTACATTTGGCTGGGTTATAACTGCTGGTTGCTCAATTACAACTTTTTGCATTACATCTAATGTTTCTAATGTTTTATCATTATGCAGTGATGCAATATCTTTCATTACTTGAGGGATTGTATCCCTTTTCAAGGTTTTTAAATCTTCAATTTCTTTATACAGGCTAAAGGACTCTGCTTTATTAACAGTACCACTGCTCTTTAAAGCATTCCATTTTTTCGTTTTTTCATCAATGTCTTCTTGAACTGGCTTAATAAGAATCGCTTTAATAGCTTCCGCATTATCTGAATCAAATTCATTCGACTGCGCTTTTTTTATTGCATCAAGACTACCGTCATCCATTGCTGTGTAAATAGTTCTAGGATTTTCACTTACGTAAGCTAAATAATTTAAATGCTGCATCGCCCCTTTATAAGATGGCAATAATTTGTCATCAACATAACCATCAGCCGCCCCAGGTAATGGTGTTTTAGAAAGAGAGGAAATATCTAATCCTGATGATGTATCTAATTCATTTAATTTTGGTACTATTTTTGCAAGGGCTTTTTCAAGATTCTTAACACGTGGGTCAGGGTCACCTATATAACGCATTACAGTTGTAGTAGTAGTGGCCGCAGTTGGTTGTGTCGCTTGCGCTGTCGCAGCGGCAGTTGGTGTGGTGTTTTGCATGTTTAATGATTTGTCATGCTTCATGCCGATACTATATAAATTATTGATATTAGATTCAGCGTCTCTAACAGCAAGGCGCACATTATTAATCTCTTGAAGATTTGAGATATTGTTATCTTGTAAAATCTTTTGCACCAAGGTCTCTTTGGGTGTTTCAGACATCAAAGGAGGCTGTGGAGAGTTATTTCTTGCATACTCTATTCCAGCTTTAAATGCATTTGCAACATTTGCAACATCTACTAATGGATATGTCGCATTAGCACTTAATATCTCAGGATTTAGAGTAACACCAAGATATTTCCCTAGCGTAGCAAACTCTTCTTTAATTTCCTGAATTTGATTAGTAGATAACGGTCTCTCAATTGTGCCTGACTTTGCATTATTTACCGTAGCAGCAGGCGTAGGGGCAGCAGCAACGGGAGCGACTGGCTGTTGTGTTAATTTATCACCTAAAATATTTATGCTGGTTTTTATTTTATCGATAGCACTAAATGCCTCACCTATATCAGCATTGCTTGGGCGTGATCCATCCTTTGGGGTTGCAAGTTTTTCTGCAAAAGCGTAATCGCTGCCTGCTTCAAACAAAGCATATTCAAATTTGGCTTGGGTTTCTTGTAAATCAGCAATAGTAGGTGGATTTGATATATCAACACCCAGATACGCAGAAACGGCAAGAAGCTGATTAGCTGCCTGATCTTCTTGCTTACTGAATGTTGAATTGTCTTGCGACATCATTCACCCTTTTAAAATTGGGGAAACCCGCAGGCTTCCTAATTAAATCACCATCTTCGATCTATGAATGCGCTTAGTTTTATTTGTTCTTTTGCGCTATTATTCATGACTCTTATACGAAGTTATCCCTATTCTTACATATTTAAAGAGATATTACAAATTTAATTTTCATATATTAAAGTTAAATCAAAAACTTGAAGCATCTAGCCCTCTATTTTTGCATTTTCTTGCTAATATTAGGATAGCTCACCAATGTTGCCTTTAATAAAGTTGTCATGTTTTCTTCGGTTTCGTCCATTTTACTTAGCATAAATTCACATGCTTCGGGCGTAGTAACGGGCGCAGTCTCAAAACGAGAAGAATTTACCGCTCTTACCTCATCAATCAAAGCAAAGATGATTTTAACTTCTGATTGCGGTAAATATGTTTGCGCCAATGACATGTTCTCTAGGTTTTTATGTACATCTTCCATGCTTGTAACGACGGCTCTTTTCCATCTTTCATATCGTTTATTCAGCTCATCAGCCATTTCTTTGTTGTTTTCAGCGCATTTATCAACCGCTTCGCCAACATCTGTATTTACGGCCTTAACCATGCTGTACAAGCTGTAATTAGCGTACATAACAAGGAAATGCGTGGCTTCGTCTTGGTCTAATGTTTTTAACAAGCCCCCAATTTTTTCTTGCAAGGCCTTACCTTGCGCCATGGCCAAATCTTCTGATGGAGTGCCAGAAGGGGTCTTCACAGATTCTTCTTCTGCAAATGATGGGTTTATTAACCCTAAAGATAAAACAAACATAGAAAAAAGAACTGTTAAACGTAGCATTATAATTAAACCTTATTGTTTCATATATCAAAATTGATACCACCATATATTAATAGAGTAAATATAGCAAAAAAAAACCACCGAACAAAGCCGGTGGCGTAAAATAAATATCTTTCATTTTTGCTGACCTCATACGATAAAAAGGCGTTACAAGAAAAGCACCCCAACCATTACTTTAATTTCTACTACTTTTATGTATTTATAGTATGAAACATATAGTACAGCTTGCTGCGGAGGTTTTTTATTTGGAATTAATCAGCAGCAACTTTTTGCTCTGCTTCCGCTTCAAATGCATCATCATTGAATTGAACTGGGCCAGAATCTTGGCCTTTTGCTGTTACATCGCGGTCTACTAACTCAATAATAGCCATAGGCGCAGCGTCACCATAACGGAAACCTGCTTTTAGAACACGAACATAACCACCAGGGCGATCTTCGTAGCGTTCTGCAAGTACATCAAATATTTTCTTAACTTGCGTAGTATCACGCATCTTTGAAATAGCCTGACGACGTTTTGCAACATATCTATCAGGATTAGCAGCCGCCTGCTTACCCATAGTGATTAGCTTTTCAACATAAGGGCGAAGCTCTTTTGCTTTTGGTAGCGTGGTTACGATTTGCTCATGCTTAACAAGTGAAGCCGCCATATTTGCCAGCATAGCCTTACGGTGGCTGGAAGTTCTGTTTAATTTACGATGTTTAATACGATGTCTCATATTTTCTTTCCTTTATGCTTGCGGCCTCATATATGAGAGCCATTAAACTCTGATGCGCAAGATATTTCTTAACGCGTCAGCTCGGCACTATGCCATTTCTTTAAAATACTTAAGCCCATAAACATGGACTTAAGATTTTTTACGTTAGAGCGACAGATTTTTAGTGTGACTAGGAAGGTAAGGTGAAGCGTATTTTTATACGCAAGCCGAAACCTGACAACGTCAGACTGAAAATATGGAAGCTCTAAAATTGTTGATCGTCGAGTTTTTTGGCTAGCTCTTCAATATTTTCAGGCGGCCAATCTTCAACATGCATACCAAGATACAGACCCATAATTTGAAGTACTTCTTTGATTTCATTCAAAGATTTACGACCAAAGTTAGGTGTACGTAGCATATCGCTCTCGCTTTTTTGTACAAGATCACCAATATAAACGATATTATCGTTTTTCAGGCAATTCGCACTACGAACAGATAACTCAAGCTCATCAACTTTCTTAAGTAGATTTTTGTTGAATGGTAGCTCTTGCTCTTCTTCTTTTGCTTTTTCTTCTTCTGGCTCGTCAAAGTTAACGAACACATGAAGCTGATCTTGCATAATGCGCGCAGCAAATGCCACAGCATCTTCAGGAGTAAGAACGCCGTTAGTTTCAACAGTAAGCGTAAGTTTATCAAAGTCAGTGATTTGGCCAACACGTGTGTCGGTCACTTCATATGTAACTTTACGAACTGGTGAGAACACAGAATCGATAGGAATCATGCCAACAGGGCAATCTTCAGGACGATTTTGCGCAGCAGGGCGATAGCCTTTACCAGTATCAACAGTCATTTCCATGTTAAGTTTTGCACCTTTATCAAGCGTACAAATGATAAGGTCAGGGTTCATGATCTCAATATCTGCGCCAGCTTCGATTTGTGCGGCAGTTACGTCACAAGGGCCAACAGCGGATAAACGCATCTTACGCGGGCCTTCTGCATGCATACGAACGCCAAGCGCTTTCAGGTTAAGGATAATATCCGTAACATCTTCACGTACACCCTCGACAGAAGAGAATTCATGCAAAACACCATCAATTTGAACAGCCGTTACAGCCGCACCTTGTAGAGATGATAGTAGAATACGACGCAGCGCATTACCAAGCGTTAGACCAAAGCCACGCTCTAATGGGTCAGCAACAACGCGACCTACATTAACACGGCCAGTTTCTGATAGTTCTAATTTTTGTGGTTTAATAAGCTCTTGCCAGTTTTTTCTTAACAATGTTAGCTCCTATTTCTTTTCAATTTATGTTTGATTAATTACACTATTTAATATTAAACGCGGCGCTTTTTAGGTGGGCGACATCCATTATGTGGAATAGGTGTAATATCCTTGATAGATTTGATTGTAAATCCGATTGATTGCAAAGCTCGCAGGGCAGACTCACGACCTGAACCTGGGCCTTTAACCAGAACATCAAGTTCTTTCATTCCGTGTTCTTGCGCCTTACGACCAGCATCTTCAGCAGTAACCTGAGATGCATAAGGGGTGGATTTACGTGAGCCTTTAAAGCCCATCGTACCTGAAGAAGACCATGACACAACATTACCTTGCACATCAGAAATAGTAACTAATGTGTTGTTGAATGTGGAGTTAACATGAGCAATACCGGAAACGATATTTTTCTTCTCTTTTTTCTTTGTTTTTAACTTTGACTTAGCCATTTTTCATCGCTCCCTTATTTCTTCTTACCAGCAATAGGTCTAGCAGGACCTTTGCGTGTTCTTGCGTTAACTCGTGTATTTTGACCACGAACAGGAAGACCATTTCTGTGACGAAGGCCACGATAGCATTTCATATCCATTAAGCGTTTAATGTTTATTGATACTTCACGACGTAGATCACCTTCGATTTTATATGAATCAGTATCGATTTCTGCGCGGATAGCGTTTAGCGTATCATCATCGATTTGCCCCATACGTGATTGAACATCGATATTTAGTTTTTCACAGATTTTAAATGCAGTTGTGCGTCCAATGCCATAAACATATGTTAAAGCAATCGGTACGCGTTTGTTATCGGGTACATTGACCCCAGCAATACGTGCCATTATTTTTCCTTTCAAATTTCAAAACCAAACCGTTTATGAGTCTGCCCATTACGCTTACCTCATCCAGTTTGTAAACCATCATCATCATATTAAAACGCCTTATTTTCTGCTTTGTTTAGAGCATAAATACACGACCATTCACTATGAAGATGCAGGCATTATAGGAATTAATCCGCTCACGTCAATAAATAAATTATTTAGACACTATTAATAAATGAGATCTATTGCAAAAAATTGTTGATTTCTTTAACTCTCCATAATCTGGAACTAAACATATAGCTCAAATATTGTTTAACCCTACAAATGATCACGTAATTGATAAATAAGTGGGATATCCGCTGCGGGCATGGGGTAGTTGTACATGTCTTGCGGATATACCCATTCGAATTTCTGCCCCTCCATTGCTTTGATATCTCCGCGCCAAACGCGGCAAATGAACAACGGCATTAGCAAGTGGAAATCATCATATTCGTGCGAGGCAAAGCCGATTGGCGAGAAGCAGCATTCGCGCGTTTCTATGCCAAGCTCTTCTTCCAACTCACGCATTAGAGCATATTCAGGGCTTTCGCCTTCTTGGAGTTTACCACCGGGAAATTCCCACAAACCCGCCATGGATTTACCCTCTGGCCGTTGAGCAAGCAGTACTGCGCCTTGCTTATCCACTAACGCGGCGGCTGCAACCAATAACGTGGGTAAGCCAGAGGGCTTAACTGGCCTTGGTAATTTCAAAGCCTCGGAGCAATTCATTTTTACTTTATTCATCACTGATAACCTATAGAAAATAAGACATCCATAGTCATTGCGAGGAGCTTTTGTGACGCGGCAATCTAAAATATCCACAAAGGAATACACTAAGATCGCCACGCCTATGGCTCGCGATGACAATGTCAAATTTTTAAGTTAAGCCAATATATCTAAAGCTTAATAAAACTATTCAGCTTTTGGAGCTTCTTCTACCACTGGAACTTCTTCTACTACTGGAATTTTCTCACCCGCAGCAGGTGATGCTTCTTCAGGTGCAGCTTCTTCAGCTATCGGCTTACCATTGATATCAAAACGTTTGATTTCAACTTCAGCTTTCCAGATAGCCAAAACTTCATCATGAACAACGCGCTGCATTTCTTGTTCCAAATAAGGTTTGATCTGTGCAAATTCTGCTGGTTGACGCTTACGCTTTTCTTCGACCTTAATGATGTGATAACCAAAATCTGATTTTACAGGAGCTTTCGTATATCCACCAACTTTAGTAGCAAAAGCAGCCTCTGCGAATGGCGCAACAACATCTGCTTTCGAGAAATATCCAAGCTCACCACCATTTTCAGATGAACCGTCTTTTGAATTTTCCTTTGCAAGATCAGCAAAATCAGCACCACTATTCAATTTTTTGATAATAGATTTAGCCAGTTTTTCATCATCAACAAGAATATGTGCAGCTTTAATTTCCTCAACATCAGGGAAGCTTTCTAGATATACAGCATATTTTTGTTGAAGGCGTTCCTCTGTTATTTTTTCACTTATAGTGTTTTCAAGAAACTTTGCGCGAATAAGCTGAGTTTTAACTTGCTCAAGCTGAGTAATGATATCTTCGTCATTTTCAAGACCAGAGCTAGAAGCATTATTATCAATAATAACATTATTAACCAATTGCTCCAAAGCCATAGGGAAAAGCTGTTCCATAGGAATTTGCTTCATTTGAGGAGGCATGGAATTTACAATATCAATAACTTCCTGACGCTTTATTTCCTTGTCATTAATCAAAACTAACACAGGGTTTTCATTTTTAGGCGCTTCAACTTCTACAACTTTTTTTGTATCCTCAGGCTTAATTTCAGGTTTCTTGTTTTTTGCATAAACAAAAACACCAACGGCAACTGCAATCAAAATAACCAGCAACATAATCGACTTACAGCATGATTTTTTCTTATCACCACCGCAGCAACTTGATGATTTTTCTTCCGAGTTTGACTTACTGCCACAACATTTTTTATCGTCAGTCATAATTTTCCTCTAACTATTAAATTCATAAATAATGATTTAGACACTAACTAATGAATCTTATGTTTTCAACACATATTATGCCCTATTACTCTCTTTTGTTGACGTGAGAGGTTTTGCAGCTTATATCAGAGACAATCTACTATTTTTCAGGAGAGTTTATAGTGCTTGGTTTGGCTACAAAAATATTTGGTTCATCTAATGATCGCGTTCTTAAGGGCTTGCAAAAGCATGTCGCACCCATAAATGAGCTTGAAGAAAACTATAAAGTGATAAGCGATGAAGATCTTAAAGGTCAAACGGATATATTCCGCAAACGCCTTGAAGATGGAGAGCAACTCAAAGATATACGCTATGAGGCTTTCGCTGTGGTTAGAGAAGCAGCGAGCCGTGCACTTGGGCAGCGGCACTATGATGTGCAGCTAATTGGCGGAATTGTTCTTGATGAAGGAAAGATCGCAGAAATGCGCACTGGTGAGGGTAAAACCCTTGTAGCGACGCTAGCTGTGTATCTTAATGCGCTATCGGGTAAGGGCGTGCATGTTGTTACTGTTAACGATTATCTGGCCGAGCGCGACGCAAGCTGGATGAGCAAAGTTTATGCATTTCTAGGCCTTACAACTGGCTGTATCACCAGTAATATAAGCGAAGATACACGCCGTAAAGCTTACGCGGCGGATGTGACTTATGGCACAAATAATGAATTTGGCTTTGATTACTTGCGCGATAATATGAAATTCACGCTAGAGCAAATGGTTCAGCGTCCATTTAATTTTGCAATTGTTGATGAAGTCGATTCGATTCTTATTGATGAGGCAAGAACCCCGCTTATTATTTCAGGGCCATCCGAAGGTAATATGGAGCTATATAACGCTGTTGATAAAATCATTCCACAGCTAATTGATGAAGATTACGAGCTTGAAGAAAAACACAAAAGCATAACACTAACCGAAGAAGGTCAGGAACATGCCGAGGAGCTATTAAGAGAGCATGGCATTTTAAAAAGTGGCAACATGTATGATATGGAGAATATATCGCTAATTCACCATGTTAACCAAGCTTTACGGGCGCATAAATTATTCTTGGGCGATAAAGATTATATTGTTAAAGATAACAAAGTCATTCTAATTGACGAATTTACAGGACGTATGATGGATGGCCGCAGGCTTTCCGAAGGCTTGCACCAAGCTATCGAAGCCAAAGAAGGCGTGAAAATTCAAAACGAGAATCAAACGCTTGCCTCTATCACATTTCAGAATTATTTCCGCATGTACCCCAAATTATCGGGAATGACAGGAACGGCAATGACAGAGGCCGCAGAATTTGATGAAATTTATAAGCTTGGCGTTGTGCAAATCCCTACAAATACTGATGTCTTGCGAATAGATAGTGAAGATAAAATCTATAAATCTTTGCGTGAAAAAGAATCTGCTATCGTTAATCTTGCAAAAGAATGTCAAGAGCGTGGCCAACCTGTTTTGGTTGGAACGGTATCTATAGAAAAATCTGAAACGCTTTCTGCTTGTTTGAAAAAAGCAAAAATAAAACATAATGTTTTGAACGCTCGCCACCATGAAAAAGAGGCATATATTGTTGGTCAAGCGGGACAGCTTGGCGCAGTTACTATTGCAACGAATATGGCGGGACGCGGCACAGATATTCAGCTTGGCGGTAACGCTGATATGCTTATTGCCGAGGAAGTGGATAGCTCTTGGTCTGAAGAAAAACAGCGACAAGCTACTCAAAAAATTATGGATGGTATTGAAAAGGACAAGGAACTGGTTAAGGAAGCTGGCGGGCTTTACATCATCGGCACAGAACGCCACGAATCACGGCGCATTGATAACCAGCTACGCGGGCGATCAGGTCGTCAGGGCGATCCAGGTGCGTCAATCTTCTTCCTATCCGTAGAAGACGATCTTATGCGCGTATTTGCAGGGCAACAGCTAGAAAGCCTACTAACCAGTAAGCGCATTGGCCTTGAAGAGGGCGAAGCGTTAGAGCATCCTTGGATTTCCAAAATGCTGGAACGTGCGCAGGGCAAAGTCGAGTCTATGAACTTTGAAATGCGTAAAAACCTGCTGAAATTCGATGATGTAATGAACGATCAACGCAAAGAGATTTACGAAGAGCGCCGCGAAGTTATGACATCTGATAATCTTGAAGAGATGGTCAAGGACATGCGTCATGATGCTATTGAGGATGCCGTTAATATGTGCATTCCTGTTGGCGCATATGCAGAGCAATGGGACACAGCCACACTTGAGAATGAGCTTTTACGCGTAATAAATATGCCCCTTCCCATCGGCGAATGGGCAAAAGAAGAAGGTATCGCTGACAATGAAATCATGAATCGCATAATTGATGAATCTGATAAAAAAATGGCAGAAAAAGCCGTTAATATCGGTGTTGATATGTGGAGACAGCTTGAAAAATCCATTGTTCTTCAAATGCTTGACCAGCATTGGAAAGAGCATTTGCTTAATCTCGATCATTTGCGTCAAGGCATTAATTTGCGCGCTTTCGGGCAAAAAGATCCGCTTAATGAATATAAAGCAGAAGCGTTCGAGATGTTCCAAAGCATGCTGGAATCCATGCGCGAGACAATTACACAAACCCTGTGCCTTGTTGAAATCAATATAAGCGAAAATGAGGCTAGCCTTTCGCTAGGTCTCCCATTTGGCGAACAGAAAACATATGAAGGCCGCGCTGATCCTGCGATGAGCGGCGAAGACGCAACTCCTGAGAGCAACATTCAGCCATTCCCCCAAAAAGTTGAGTTTGATGAAAGTGACCCTCAAACATGGGGAAAAGTTCAACGCAATGCCCCTTGCCCTTGCAAATCAGGTAAAAAATATAAACAATGTCATGGGAAAATTAGTTAAGAGTGAATTAACAATAGCACATTCATTGTCATACCAGCGCAAAGCGAAGCTTTGTAGTACGGTTGGTATCCATATGTGCGCAGCTTTGCTGCACTCTTTTTCTAGATCCCGTTTGTTGTTGTTCGCTTAACGCTCATCAACGGGATGACTATGTTTTTATATCCATTACTTGCTTATCATGAATTAAAATCTTAAAATTATTAACATGAAATATTCAACTGACATAGCCATATTCGGCGCTGGAATAGCTGGGCTTTGGGCATTTAACCGCCTGAAAACCATGGGCTATGACGTGGTTTTGTTTGAGGTTGAGACAATTGGCGGCGGGCAAACCATTGCCTCGCAAGGGATTATTCATTCGGGAATGAAATTCTCGCTAGCTGGCAAAGTTAACAAGCTGGCAAAATCCATTAGCGCAATGCCAGAGCGTTGGAGAGCCGCGCTTGATGGCAGCGGCGAGATTAATCTATCAGCTACCAAAATCAATGCAACATCACAGCAGCTCCTTATCCCAAAAGGCTTTATGGGCGATTTAACCAATATTATTACCCGCAAGACATTCGGCGATAGCATGCAAAATCTACCTGCTGGAAAATGGAGTGATAATATTAAAAATTCTGGCTTTAATGGCTCTATCGTGAATATGGGAGAGCTGGTTTTGGATGTGCCAAGCCTTATCCGCTCTCTATCTGCGCCTTATAAAGATAGCATCCGAAAGATCACAAAAGAACAAGCCGCCGAGCCTTTTAAGTTCCTGAATGATAATAATATAACGGCAAAACGTATTATTTTTACAAGTGCAGGCAGTAATGAAAAAATCGCCCAAAATAACGCTAATGATAAAGGCTTGAAAACACAAGCCCGCCCGCTGTTACAAGGGATAATGAAAAATGCGCCCTTCCCGCTTTATGCGCATTTAGTTGGTAAAACCGATAAGCCTGTGGTTTCGATTACTACCCATGAAATGAATGATGGGACGCTTGTTTGGTATTTGGGCGGCGGCGTGGCAGAGCGAAAAGCAGATTCTGATCCTAGGGAAGTTTACAAAGCCGCACAAAAAGCATTCGCCTCATATCTTCCTACTATCGATTTTTCCGATAGTAAGTGGGCTGTACTATCGATTTTTCGAATAGAAGGAAAATCCAACACCGATAGCTGGATGCCAGATACTCCAACTATTCATAAAACAGATGAAGCACTTTATTGTTGGCCAACAAAACTTACTTTTGCGCCAATGCTGTGTGATATGATTTTAGATGATTTGGAAAAAGCAAGCATTGCGCCATCAAATAAAACTTCCGATTTTTCATTATTGCCTGAAGTGGAGTACGCTAAAACGCCGTGGGATTCGATAAAGGATTGGGCTACATGGACAAAATAAAGCTCGGCGACACAACTATTGAAATCTCCCCCATAGGTTTGGGAACGGTAAAATTCGGGCGCAACGAGGGCGTGAAATACCCGCAAGGATTTGAGCTTCCAACGGATGAGGAATTGTCAGAGCTTTTAACATTAGCTAAATCACTTGGCATTAATATGCTTGATACCGCGCCAGCATATGGAACTAGCGAGCAGCGACTGGGTAAATTGTTATCAGACCAGCGCGAGAGTTGGGTTATTATCGGCAAAGCTGGTGAAGATTTCGAGGATGGTAAATCATCATATAACTTTACTCCCGATCACTTTAAACGCAGCCTTGAGCGTTCGCTAAAACGGCTTAACACTGATTATATTGATGTATTGCTAATTCATTCTGATGGCAATGATATGGATATTTTGAGTCAAGAGACGCTCATCAAAACCATGCATGAATTCAAAGAGCAAGGCTTGGTTAAAGCTATCGGCGCATCAACCAAGACAGCGGATGGCGGAATAAAAGCTCTGGAGCTTATGGACGTAGCAATGGCGACCTACACAATGGATTATACTGAGGAAAAGACCGTTCTCGATTATGCTTTAGCCAACAACAAAGGCGTTATCCTAAAAAAAGCACTATCCAGTGGTCACAACAATAATATCGAAGATGCTATGCGCTTTGCCTTCTCTCATAAGGGAGTGAATGGTGTAATTATCGGCACAATAAACCCCGCTCATTTAAGGCAGAATATAGCATATATAACATAAAACTTGACTTGCAAAGATCAAGGGGCTATATAATGCGCAAATTACAAAGCGGCGTTTAAAGATGACTGAAGATAATTTATCAAGAATATTTGACACAGGCATAGCAGCACCTAGAATAAGGTCTGTTGTTTGCACAAAACCTCCTGAAGAAATGGAAGCAAGAAACATTGCCGCAGCAAATACAGCAGGATCAAGGCTTACCGTGCTTTTTATACAAGAAGGTAATTATAAATATGAAGTAGGTGGAGACCCTGCTAACTATGTTAATCATAAAGAGGGTTACGAAGATACAACTTTTATCACCAATATAACCCAAGGGCAAGACACCCCGCTAAACCATAGCTAAATCAGGGCGGAGTTACACGTAGCAGGGTAATTTGGTTACGCTGCTTTCTTACAATATCAATTTGAAAATTATGAAAGCGGAATGACTGCCCGATATCAGGAATCATTTGTGATTCAAACAGCACAAGCCCCGCTATTGTTGCATATTCCTCATCAGGCAAGCCCCAATCGAATTCACGATTTAAGTCACGAATAGTAACAGTGCCATCCATAATAAAAGAGCCATTAGATAATTTACGCACTCCTGACATTTCCTTATCATGCTCATCATCTATATCGCCGACAATTTCCTCTAAAATATCTTCCAGTGTAACAACGCCCATGAAAGAGCCATACTCATCCACCACTATGGCAAAATGCGCTTTACGCTCACGAAATGCTTGAAGCTGGTCATAAAGATTAGTGTTCTCGGGAATGAACCACGGATCCATAGAGATTCTGGATATATCAATATTACCCACATCTCCGCCTACATCCATTAGCTCACGGAGTAACTCTTTGGCATGCATAACACCTACGATATTATCAGGATTATCTATCCACAGGGGAATGCGTGTGTGCTTACTATTTAGGATTTCTTCTACAATTTTATCCATAGATTGTTCCACATTAATCATCACCACATTTTTGCGGTGTATCATAATTTCTTCGACATCTACTTCGACTAGATCAAGGATAGAGCGCAGCATAGCACGCTGGTCTTGTGTCTCGCGCTCTACGCCTTCGTGCATTTCAATCGTTCCGCGCAATAGCTCTATGTGAGAGCCAACCCCTGCGCCTAATACATTAACGCCAAACAGCTTAAGCACAAGGCGCACAACCCATGTCACAGCCTCGGTTATTGGCGCAAAAATAATAATGACCATACGGATGATCGGCGATATGCGCATAGCCATGCTTTCCGCGTTATGAAAGGCATAGGTTTTGGGCAGCACTTCAGCAAAAACAAGGACAAGCACAGTCATTGTAATAGTTGCGATAAAAACGCCAGCATCTCCGAACATCTTCATCAAAACACTTGTTGCCAAAGCCGAAGCCAAAATATTAACCAAATTATTGCCAAGCAGCAACGCCCCGATCATTCTGTCTTTTTCATCTCTAATACGATTAACAAGGCCTGCGCGTTTATTGCCCTCCTTCTCGCGGGCAAGCAGGCGCACCTTTGATGCCGCAGTAAAAGCAGTTTCCGAGCCAGAGAAAAACGCGGATAAAACCAACAAAATAACAATAGCAATAATCGAGAGAATAAGCCCTAAATCCATTAATCAGACTCCATCAAAGAATTTTCCAATATCTCGCGAACAATATCTTCATTAACATCGCCAGCAATAAAGCAATTGCCAATTGATTTTGCCAAAATGAATATCATTTTATTATCCAATGCTTTTTTATCCCTGCGCATCGTTGCGATTAGCTCATCCGCGCTGGCATTTATACTCCCCGCATGGACAGGAAGACCAAGCTTTTTGAAATGATTGCGCACGCGCTGCGCGTCTTTTACGGGGCATAAACCCATATTAACCGATAGATCAAACGCCATAACCGTGCCGATTGCCACAGCTTCACCATGAATAAGTGAGCCGTCATAACCCGCTGCGGCTTCTAAAGCATGCCCGAAAGTATGACCGAGGTTAAGTAGAGCGCGTTTGCCTCCTTCTCTCTCATCAGCTTCTACTATAGCTGCTTTAGCTTTGCAGCTAAGCTCTATCGCATAAGATATGGCGGTTTCATCGAAATTAAGAACGCCAGCCGCATTTTCTTCCAGCCACTCGAAAAATGCTAGATCATCAATAAGACCATATTTGGCTACTTCCGCATAACCTGCCAGTAATTCACGTTTTGGCAAGGTTTTAAGGCTGGAAATATCGGTAATAACGGCTTTAGGCTGATAGAAATTACCCACCAGATTCTTACCGTATTTTGTGTTAATTCCCGTCTTGCCGCCAACAGAGCTATCTACTTGCGAAAGAAGCGTAGTCGGTACTTGCACATAAGGCACGCCGCGCAAAATAGTAGCAGCCGCAAAACCTGCAAAATCACCTATAACGCCGCCGCCAACCGCGAATACAATAGAATTCCGATGCACATTATTTTCCAGCATCCAATTATGCGCCTTTTGCAGTGATTCGTAAGACTTTGTTTTCTCACCATGGGGGAACGTTAAAATCTCACAAAAATTCGCCCCTGCGCCAAGTATAATTTCTTGCACAGCTTTAGCGTAAGGCTCTACATTATCATCAGTAATGATAAATGCGGCTTTAGGCGCGATATCAGCTATTAAAGCAAAGATATCAGAGCCAATGGCAATGTCATAGCTGCGCTCACCTAAATCAATTTTAACGGTTTTAGTTAGCATTATGGATGGCATCCCTCTATATCAACTTTGGGAGTTAAAAAAAAAGAAAGTTTATCACCTATTTCAGCGACTGTGTCATTTGGATCACCTGAGTTATCTACACGTATATCAGCTTGCTTATATAAATGCTCACGCGCAGCTAAAAGTTCTTCCAGCTTTGCTTTAGGATTATCACCTTGTAGTAACGGTCTGTTTTTATCATCCTTGATTCGCTTATATATTGTATCAATATCAACATCCAGCCAAACAAATACTGCTTTTTCTTTTATATTTTCCAATGTTCTAGGCGTTTTAAGCGCGCCTCCGCCCGTTGAAATAACACAAAGCCCCTCTGCCAAAACGGCATCTATCTTATCTGCTTCAAGTGTGCGGAAATAAGCTTCGCCCTCATCAGCAAAAATTTCATTAATCGTTCTATCCTCATCATCTTTTATCATTGCATCAATGTCATAGAGCGCAACGCCCATCGCACTCACAAGTTTTTCTGCAATAAGACTCTTGCCACATCCCATCATTCCAACAAGAACTATCGGCTTATCAATATCTAGGTTTTCTAAATCTACACTCATAAAAATTACTCTTTAAAAATTAACCTCTTCCAAAAGGTTATAAATTTTGCTACACAGACATATTGTTTACAGAAAATTCAAAAACTTTACAACATGAACTATACTTTATATGTCATTATTATTTAAAATTATCTTTGCTGTTTTTATATTTTTTATTGTCGGAAGCGTAACACTTTTATCAATTAAAGATGTATCTATTCCACAAGAGGAAATAGCGAAAACTATTCCAGCAAATAACTTTATTTAATAAAAAATCAATTAAACCTTGACATAAGCTCCATAACTGTTGATAACTATACCAGTATTTATGAAAATGATTTTGACTTAGCTTTAAATAAGAGCTATACCATAATCCCAGCCCTGTTTGAATGTGTGTTTGGGGAATAGGTGCAAATTAAACCGAAGGAGAATAAAAAAATGACAAAGAAAAAAGCAGGCCGCCCGGCAATGCCTAAACCCGATTTAAGCCCACGTGTTGAGGCTTTCCTTGATATGATAACAACTGAAAGAGGCGCGGCACTTAACACGCGACAAGCATATTGGCGCGATCTTGCGGATGTTAGCTCGTTCCTAAAAGGCAAGAATATTGAGATTGATAACGCGACTACAGATGATATCAAAGAATATATGAAAGACCTTAGCACTCGGATCAATGTAAAAGGTGATCACAGGGGCAAAATGGCCGTACGTACACTTGCGCGTCGCCTATCTGCTATGCGTCAATTCTATCAATATCTTATCTCTGAAGGTAAGCGTGAAGAAGATCCGACAACAACTATCGAAACACCTAAGCAAGGACGCATCCTTCCTAAAACTTTGAGTGAGGAAGATGTTAATAAACTAATCACTACTGCTGGTGAAAAAGGTAATGCTTCAAGCAAACGCCTTGTCTGCTTGCTTGAGCTTATTTATGCAGCAGGTCTTCGCGTTTCTGAGCTTGTAGGCCTTCCAATGTCTGCTATTGGCGAGGAGAATGAATTCCTTATGGTAGAAGGTAAAGCTGGCCGTGAGCGCATGGTTCCTCTATCAAAGCCAGCACAAGAAGCTTTAATTGCTTATGTTGAAGTTCGCGCAAAACGCATGGAAAAAGACGCTAGTTTGAAAGATAACAAATGGCTATTCCCGTCAAAAACATCTGATAGTGGGCATTTAACACGCCAACGTTTTGCTCAATTACTAAGAGATTTATCGAAAGATGCGGGCTTGGCAAAAGGCTTGGTTAGCCCACATATCCTTCGTCATGCATTTGCAACACATCTTCTTAATAACGGCGCAGATCTTCGCGCAGTTCAAAAAATGCTTGGACATGCTGATATTGCGACAACTCAGATATATACACATATCTTGAATGATGATGCGAGAGAAGCTATCCAAGCAAAGCACCCTTTATCAAAAACAGGTTCAGACAAATAAGATAAATCTTAATACTTGTAGTTATCCGCATCTTCATCTATTTATACGTTGAGATGCGGATAATAGTATCTGGGCATATAAAGAAGGATAGTTACGATTTATGAGTCAGCTGGATTTTGAAAAACCAATTTTAGAGCTTGAGGGTAAAATATCAGAGCTTCGCCATGTTAATAGCGATGGGGAAGTTAATATCGCCGATGAAATAGGCCGTATGCAAACTAAAGCTGATAAGCTTTTAAAACAAACATACAGCAAGCTTAATGCTGCGCAAAAAGTACAAGTTGCACGCCATCAAGAACGCCCGCATATGCTGGATTATGTTAGCTCTATCATTGATGACTTCACCCCGCTAGCTGGTGACCGTAACTTCGCAGAAGATCACGCACTAATCGGTGGCTTAGGTCGCTTTCGTGGACGCTCTTGCGTTGTTATCGGGCATGAAAAAGGCCATGACACACAAAGCCGCATAAAACATAATTTCGGAATGACGCGCCCTGAAGGCTACCGCAAAGCGCAGCGTCTTATGAAGATGGCGCAGCAATTCCAAATCCCTGTTATTACATTAATTGATACAGCAGGAGCTTACCCCGGCGTTGGCGCGGAGGAGCGCGGCCAATCCGAAGCCATCGCAAAATCAATTGAAACCTGCCTTAGAACAGAAGTTCCTATCATCTCTGTCATAATTGGTGAAGGCGGCTCTGGCGGTGCTATCGCCATAGCCGTTGCCGATAAAGTCTATATGTTAGAGCATTCAATTTATTCAGTAATATCACCTGAAGGATGCGCTTCCATCTTATGGAGAAGCCGTGAATACGCAAAAGAAGCTGCGGGCGCACTTAAATTAACGGCGCAGGATTTGTACAATCTAAAGCTAATTGATGCAATTATCAAAGAACCTATTGGCGGGGCGCATCGTAAAAAGCAAGAAACAATGAACGCGGTTGCAGACCAAATTGAAAAAGCTCTTGAAGAGCTTACACCGTGGAGCAGATCTGAAATCCTAACATCGCGAGCTGCAAAATTTTTACAATATGGCAGAGACCTTTAATAAAGATAAGCCATTATGTCAGACGCGCAAAATTGGAAAGAATTAGCAGTTAAAGCGCAAGACGGTGATAAACGCGCTTACTCCACGTTGCTAACAGAAATATTACCTTTCATTAAAGCATCTATAATAAGCGGGCTGGCTAACCCCGATTGGGCAGATGATATAGCGCAAGATGTTTTAATATCAGTACATAAATCCTTAAATAGCTATAGCAATGATCGTCCATTTAAGCCTTGGTTAAAAGCTATAATCAGCTTTAGACGCACCGATTTCTTACGAAAACACTATAAAATCAAAGAAATTAATGAGCGCGGACAGATAAATGCAGAAACATTGTCGGAAAAAGTAACCTTTCAGACTGATTTAAGCGAATTAAGCTATATAGAAGGCGCAATATTGACCCTACCCGTAAAACAGCAACAAATCTTTAAAATGATAAAAGTAGAAGGCTATAGCGCAAAAGAAGTTGCACAAGAAATGCAAATGAGTGTATCGGCAGTAAAAGTATCAGTGCATAGAAGTGTAAATAAACTAAAAAAAATATTGGGTGAACATGATTAAAGAAAAACAAAGTGCAGAGGAGCTAATAGCATCATTATCCGATGAGCTAGTAAAGGTAAAGGTTATGCCCCACCCTTTGCTGCGGACTTTGCCATGGTTTCTTATCGCTACAGCCTATATGGTTATTGTTATTTCTATTATAGGTCTGCGCACAGATATAGACGTAAAAATAAACGATAATGGCTTTGTTTATGAGCTGTTACATATTTTTGCGATATCTATAAGCGCGGCACTTTGCTCTTCATGGCTTTGTGTACCTGATATGCGCGGGCGCAGTAAATGGATAATTGCTATACCAGTTGCTTTACTGGCTATATTTATTCTTGAGGGAATTAATAGATTTAACATTGGGATAATACATAACATCAACATGAGCTGGCATCATTGCTATGGCGATGCCCTTGTATTCAGCGCCGTGCCTGCCTTTGCTATATTGGCTATATCCATAAAGGGTAATACAACGCACCCATATCTAATGTCTTTAATGAACAGCTTATCAGTAGGGGCTTTAGGTTACGCGGCGTTACGCCTTACATGCTCCTCTGATGATATTGCACATTTATCTTCTATGCATATTATACCGTATTTATTATTTGGAATAATAATAGCAGCACTTGGCAGAAATATTTATCGCTGGTAATATATTTATGAAATTTCAACTAGGCAAAGAGCATCACCATGAAAAATGTTAAAATTTACAAGCCAAGTAAAAATGCTATGCAATCAGGCCGCGCTAAAGCTTCTGGCTGGATTTTAGAATATGAAACAAACAGCCAGCGCAAAGTTGAGCCTCTTATGGGCTGGACATCATCTGGTGATACATTAAATCAAGTAAAACTAAATTTTGATACAAGTGCGGACGCAGTTGCTTTTGCAGAAAAGAATAATTGGCAATATAATTTGCTAACTGAAAATAAACGCCGCGTAAAACCACGTAACTATTCTGATAATTTTAAATATATTCCAGCAAATAGCGATAAAAAAGCTTGATTTTTATTGCTCTTTTATGCAACTTAACGCTACTCTTTAACTAGAGTGATTAAAATTTATGTGGCTATATGCGCCCTTAGCTCAACTGGATAGAGCACCTGCCTTCTAAGCAGGGGGTTACAGGTTCGATTCCTGTAGGGCGTACCATTTCTTTAAAAACGATTCTATATCAATAGCTTGACCCTATTCA
>JAMONE010000265.1 GCA_027066695.1 Micavibrio sp.
TCCAGCAGAATGGATGTATGAAATTATCCGTTCGCCGCATATAACGGAAAAAGCAACATTGGGTAGTGAGCATTCTAAGGTTACTTTTAAAGTTCCTGTTGATGCGACTAAACCAAATATCAAGCAAGCTGTTGAAGTTTTGTTCGGTGTTAAGGTTAAGGGCGTTAATACTGTTATCCAAAAAGGTAAGAGTAAGGTTTTTAAAGGTGTGAAAGGCTCTCGTTCAGATTTCAAAAAAGCGATAGTAACACTTGAAGAAGGTCAAACTATTGACACTGGTGCGGGTGTTTAGGTTATGAAAAAGGAATTTGAAAAAGAGGTTGTTAAAGAAAAGCTTGATAATGAACATGATGTAACCCCGTTAGAAAGGGCAGCTTTAATTGAAGGCGAAGCAGGGTTGCTAGACCCGGACAATCCAGAGGCTGAAGATTTCTTTAGAGAAGTTGAATGAATCTATTGTAAGTTGAGACTTTAACCATGGTGGCTCGCCGAGAATGAGTAGATAAAAAGGAAAAAACCACAGATAAACACGAATTAACACTGATGAGATATTAATAATCTGTGTATATCTGAGTTAATCTGCGGTAAAAAAAAGGAAGTAAGAAAATGGCATTGAAAAAATTTAACCCCGTTACCCCTGGTATGCGCCAGCTGGTTCAGATCGATAGATCCGAGCTGTGGAAGGGCGCTCCTGAAAAAGCATTAACCGAAGGTTTGAATAAAACTGGTGGTCGTAACAATATGGGGCGTATTACATCACGTCATATTGGTGGCGGTCATAAGCGTAAATATCGCATCATTGACTGGAAACGTACAAAATGGGATATGAGCGCAACTGTTGAGCGCATTGAATATGATCCTAACCGTACATCTTTCATCGCATTGATTGAATATGAGGATGGTACTCGTAATTATATTATTGCGCCGCAGCGTCTTAAGGTTGGTGATAAGGTTATTGCAGGCTCTAAAGTTGATATTAAACCTGGTAATGCAATGCCGCTTAAAAGTATGCCTGTTGGTACAATCATCCATAATATCGAGATGAAACCTGGTAAAGGTGCGCAAATGATCCGTTCTGCGGGGACTTATGCGCAGCTTGTTGGCCGTGACCAAGGATACGCGCAAATTAAACTTGCATCTGGAGAGCTTCGCATAGTACTTTCCGAATGTATGGCAAGTGTTGGCGCGGTTTCTAACCCCGATCACAGTAATACAAATATGGGTAAAGCTGGCCGTAATCGCTGGAAAGGTCGCAGACCTCACGTTCGCGGCGTAGTTATGAACCCTGTTGATCACCCTCATGGTGGTGGTGAAGGTAAAAGCTCTGGTGGTCGTAATCCTGTTACGCCTTGGGGTGTGCCGACAAAGGGTTATAAAACACGTAAAAAAGGTAAAGCGAGCGATAAATATATTATTCGTCGCCGTAACAAGAAATAAATGATGTCTTGGTTTTTGCAAATGCAAAAGCCTTAGGCGAATTTATCCTCGCGAAGGCGGGGATCTAAAAAAGGAGTATGAAAAATGGCACGTAGTGTATGGAAAGGTCCGTTTATCGAGAAATCTCTTCTTAAGAAGGTTGAGGCAGCTCGCGCTAGCGGTAAGAACACAGTAATTAAAACATGGTCACGCAGATCAACAATTCTGCCAAATATGATCGGTTTAACTTTTGGTGTGCATAATGGAAGAAAATTCATCCCTGTTATTGTTTCTGATCAAATGATCGGGCATAAGCTAGGTGAGTTTGCTCCAACGCGTACATATTATGGGCATGGTGCTGATAAAAAAGCCAAGAAGTAATCAGCCGTAAGGTAAAATTTTAAGGAAGAAATTATGGGACAGTCAACAAACCCTAGTAGAACAAAAGAGAATGAGGCCAGAGCGTATGGTAAGTACCTTCGCACTTCTCCACAGAAATTAAATCTCGTGGCACAAACTATTCGTGGCAAAAGCGCAGCTAGAGCGTTAGTAGATTTGCAATTCTCTAAAAGACGTATTGCACAAGACGTATTGAAATTGCTACAATCTGCTGTTGCAAATGCAGAAAATAATCACGGGCTCGATGTTGACCGTTTGATTGTTTCCGAAGCATATGTCGGTAAAACGGTTATGATGAAACGTTTTCGCGCTCGCGCTCGTGGACGTGGAGCTAGAATTGAAAAGAAAGTCAGTAACATGACAATCATTGTTAAAGAAGCAGAAGAGGCTTAAATAGTATGGGACAGAAGATTAATCCAATTGGTTTAAGAGTAGGTATTAACCGCACATGGGATTCGCGCTGGTATGCGGGTCGTGATTATGCAGATAAACTTGTTAATGATTTGAAGCTGCGTGAATATGTTCATGAGCATTTGAAAGCTGCTGGCATCAGTAAGGTTATTATTGAACGCGCTGCGAAAACGACTAAGGTTACAGTTTATACTGCGCGCCCTGGTGTTATTATCGGTAAAAAAGGTGCAGATATTGAAAAGCTTCGTCAAGCTCTTTCTAAACGCGCTGGTGGTGAGGTTGGTCTTAACATTGTCGAAGTTCGCAAGCCTGAGATTGATGCTCAGCTAGTTGCTGAAAATGTTGCTCAACAGCTTGAGCGTCGTGTTTCTTTCAGACGCGCGATGAAACGTGCGGTTCAAAATGCTTTGCGTTTTGGCGCACAAGGTATCCGTATTAATGTATCGGGTCGTTTGGGCGGAGCAGATATCGCACGTATGGAATGGTATCGCGAAGGCCGTGTGCCGTTGCACACATTCCGCGCTGATATTGATTACGGTACATCCGAAGCTTTGACAACATACGGTATTATCGGTGTTAAAATCTGGCTCTATAAAGGTGACATCATGGAGCATGACCCTATGGCTCATGATAAACGTATGGCAGAAGTACGTGGCGGCGCACCAAGAGGTAAATAATCCTTGCGTTTTACGTGAAATATAAATTACAATGCGCTCCATAACTATGGGGCGTTTTTTTGTATATAAGGGTGATATTTGATGGATAATAATAAAAGTGTTTTAAAAAGTCTTTTTTCAACAAGGGCTAGGGATGATGTTGCTTATGTAGCGATAGGAAAGATCGATGGTACTGTGTGGTATACAGGCGATCGTGAATTTGAAGAGGCTGTTCAACAGAATGATTCAGTTTATATTGATGTGATTACAGCTAGCGGTGAAAGACAGTATTCTGGCGAAGATCATGCGAATAGATTAAAGCCTCTAATGAGTCAATTTCTGCAAGTGAAGAGTGATGAAGTGGGGTCAAGAGATCTTCGCGGTTCTAAGCAAGAATATTTGGTTAATCCTAGACATATAGATTACGCAAAGGCTAGCTTACCTGATATCGAGCAACAAATAGAACAAGCGCGTACTTCTTCAAATGATGTTATAGAACCCTCTGTAAAACTATAAAAATCACACAGTGTCATTTCGAATGATTACATAACAAGAGGAGAAATCTGACCAAGCTGCAACATATAAGATCTCTCCACTAGCGCGCTTGAGATGACAAGCAGTGTCTAAAATTACGGCATTGGTGCGTTAATATATTTTACTTGAATCTCTTTTAGGGTTTTATTCCCCGCAGCTTGCTGCGCTTTTCGTCATTGCGAGGAGCTTTAGCTCCGTGGCAATCCCAGTGGGTTTATAGATTTGCTTCACTGTGTTCGTGGGTGACGAGGTAGATACCCCGTATCTTGCTGCGGGGGGCTTCATTCAGCAGCCAAAGTGCCAATATTCGTCGTTATACCGCTCTCAGAGGTGGAATTGCCACCTGTTTTATTTGTTCCAGATGTTGGAAAATCATCATAAAGACGCTTTATTTCCTTGTAATCATCGGGGTTAAGCTTGCCTTTATTTTCAAATACGGTGCAATTACGCCCTAAATCCTTGGCTTGATACAAGCATTTATCCGCGCGATCCAATACCTCGGGTATAGTATGCCCGCCATTATTAATAATAGCGCCACCAACAGATGTTGTGATTTGCAAACTACCGCCTTCTACGCCACAAATTATCGGCTCATCGGCGATGGATTTACGCAAACGCTCTGCCACAAGATATGCGCGCTCGGGCGATACATCGGGCAATATAGCGACAAATTCCTCTCCGCCAAGACGAACAATAAGATCGAAGCTACGTAAATTATCTTTCAAGCGATCGGAAAAAACCTTCAGGATTTCATCGCCAACATTATGGCCGTGTGTATCATTAACTTCTTTGAAATGATCAATATCAAGCATAATAATACCAAGCGCTTTTTTGCTTTCCCCATTTTTCTCAATAAGTTTTTCCAAATGAACGTCAAGATATCGGCGGTTATACAAATTGGTCAAACTATCGGTCAGCGCCATGGACAAGCTTATTTCATAAGTTGAGCGCAAGCGATCTTGAAATCTTTTACGGCGGATTTGTGTACGCACCCGCGCCAAAAGCTCGTTTTTATCTAATGGCCTCATGATGTAATCATGTGCGCCAATTTCCAGCCCATGCGCCACGCGTTCGATATCTTCTTCACCTGCAATCATGACAATCGGCAAGGATCGGGTTTTTTCGTTAGAGCGCAAATGAGAGCAAAGCCGCAGGCCATCCTCATCTTTTAGGTTAAGGCTAACCATCAGGATGTCAAAATCTTGTGTGGCGACAAGCTCCATCGCTTTCATACCGTTTTCAACGCCTATAACGATATTCATATCCGTAGATAGTGACTTTGAGATTTTCTCTCTTTCGTAATCTTTATCTTCGACCAGCAAAATGCGCGCGCCCTCAACGGGCTCGTTCATGATATTGCTTTGTTCACTAACAACGCCGAATTGATTAGCTGAATTTTCGCGAAGCTTCCACTCATCAATAGCCATTTTAAGCCGCGC
>JAMONE010000266.1 GCA_027066695.1 Micavibrio sp.
CTGGTGAAAACCAGATGATATTCGCATTTGTACGCACAGTGGCCTTGTTTCCTTAGTCTCATGAAGAAGATACTGGACGCACTACATCCACGGGTCAAGACCCGTGGTTTTTACGTGCCTATAAAGAAATATACATTTTGATTATTTATCAATGCCTTAATAAGCAAATTCAATCCCGCCCTCGGCACCATTATATTCTCACCAGACAAACACCCACCTAACACCTTGAAAGGTAAGGCTAAATCAGGGGTTCGATACCCGTGTATTCGGTCATATCTTCAAAAGAGTTTTCAGCAATGACAAGAACAGTTTCCAAATTCTTCTGTGTCAACGGATCAATGCCTTCATCATCTCAAATTTCAGGCGAATTAATACAATTAGCCACATCCTTTGCTACTTCTTTACGCTCTAATAACCGCGTGGCTATTAATTTTGCAATTTCATTTGGATTCATAAGCTCTGTCACCCTGTTTTATATTTAAGGTGATATAATTAGCATAGGAATAAACTTATGTCAAACGCTAAACATCAAGCAACAAGCGTTGCGGATCTTCCAATGCTTGCTTCATACGCACAAGTGAGCTAACCGCTTCGCGACCATCGACTATGCGGTGGTCATAGCTTTGCGCGAGATACATCATCGGACGCGCCTCGATAGAGCCATCCGCCATAACCATGGCGCGTTTTTGAATGCTATGCATCCCCAAAATCCCCGATTGCGGAGTATTAAGGATAGGCGTGGACATTAGCGAGCCAAACACTCCGCCATTTGTAATGGTGTAAGTGCCGCCGCTCATCTCATCCATGGATAGCTTGCCATCACGCGCGCGACGACCAAGATCAACGATTGTAGACTCGATTTCCGCCATACTCATTTTATCGACATCACGCAGCACAGGAACAACCAAACCTTGCGGCGTAGAAACAGCCACCCCGATATTATAGTAATTCTTATAGACAATTTCATCACCATCAATTTGCGCATTAACAGCAGGAAATTCCTTAAGCGCCTGCACCGCAGCCTTAATAAAGAAGGACATAAAACCAAGCTTAATCCCGTGCTTTTTCTCAAACGCATCTTTATATTCAGTGCGAAGCTCCATCACCGCGCCCATATCCACTTCGTTAAAAGTAGTTAGCATAGCGGCCGTATTTTGCGCTTCTTTCAGGCGGCGAGCAATAACTTGACGCAACTTTGACATTTTGACGCGCTCTTCACGTGGCTCGTTCGATACAGGCGCAGCAGCCGTTACAGGTTTATCAGCAAGATAATTTTGCACATCTTCTTTAGTAATGCGCCCATCTTTCCCGCTAGCAGGGATTGAGGCAGTATCAAGGTTATTGTCATTAATTATTTTACGAACCGCAGGAGATGTTTTTGCATCAGCACTAGGAGCAGCAGCAACTTTCTCAACCTTAGCAGCAGGAACAGCCTTCGCCACTTCTTTTTTAGGCTCAACCGCAGGTTTTACAGTGTCATTAGCAACCGCGCCCTCGTTAAGCTCTCCCAAAATCGCGCCAACCTCGACATTCTCGCCTTCCGCCACGGAAATCTTGGCAATCACACCGTCAACAGGCGAGTTAACCTCAAGCGTCACCTTATCGGTTTCCAGCTCAACAATAGGTTCATCCGCCTTAACGGCTTCCCCCTCTTTTTTAAGCCACTGCGCTACGGTTGCTTCTGCAACAGATTCACCAAGTGTAGGAACAACGATTTGAGTCATGATAAAAAGCACTTTCTTTGAATTATCTCTATTTATAATATGCCGTGAAGTTTGGAAAAAGACAAGGGGTAGTGAATGGTATTTTATCAACACTTACTAATGTCATTGCGAGGAAGCGAAGCTAACGCGGCAATCTAGTGCTGCCAGTGGATTGCCGCGTCGTTATACTCCTCGCAATGACAAACCTTAAACAAACCAAACACGTACACCTACTGAAAATGCTGCCACCCCAATAACTTAACATCAATACGGTGCGTTTTGGATTTTAAAACAGGTGGTTTTGATATATTACTTGTAAACTCACCAATAACCATTGGATTTAAATCAATATTTTTCAATTCACGAATCAAAATCGGCAGTTTAACAGGGGAAACGGCTAATATCAGCTCATAATCATCGCCGCCTGTTAAAATATCCTGAACTTGCATGATATTGCCATCCAAAGCATGCGCTACGTCTTTTGAGAATACCAGCTTATCAACGTTAATTTCCGCGCCTACCCCCGAAGCTTTCGCAATATGCATAACATCTGCTAGCAAGCCATCGGATACATCAATAGCCGCATTTGCATGCTCGCAAATAATATCAACTGCGCGAATACGCGGGCATGGCATAAGGTAACGCCCTATTGCTCCCTCATAATTCAAGCTATTTTGCAGAGCTTTCAAACCCAGATAAGCATCGCCGATAACGCCTGTTACAACAATCAAATCCCCGAGCTTTGCCCCATTACGCCGCACCGCGCAGCCCGCAGGCACAAGCCCAAGCGCAGTAATAGAAATCGAAAGATGCCCGCCCTTAATACTCGTCGTATCACCGCCCGAACAAAACACATCAAACGCCTTATTATCCTCTTGCATCGCTGCCGAAAACTCCGCTAGCCACGCCTCGTCAAGCATATGAGGAAAAGCAATATTAAGCTGATATGACAACGGCTTAGCCCCCATTGCCGCCAAATCAGACAAATTAACCCTAAGAGCTTTTCGCGCGATATTGCCCGCAGCTTCACCCACCAAAAAATGCACACCCTCATTAAGGGTATCACTAGTCACGACAAGCTCATACCCTTTAGGAATTTGCAAAACGGCAGCGTCATCCTTAAGCCCCGCGACCTCCGCCCTCCCGCGCGTTAACGGTAAAAAATACCGCTCTATCATCTCAAACTCATTCATTATATTTATCTACATATTTTTTGAACAAAATAAGGCCAAGCACCCACGGTATCTCTACCACAATAGCAAATAAAATAGTCGCAGGCGAAAAATATAGTAACGCAAGACCAGTACTAATCCCTGTATTATTAACGCCAGAACATATCATATATGTCGAACGCTCAGAGCTATTCATACGCAAAGCAAATACCCATGAAAATACATATAAAATAACGTAAAGCACCGCCCCTACAGCCACTAGGTAAAAAACTTCACTCAAATTACTTAATATATAGTCTTTTTCCAGCGCAGTAACCGCCGTCATCATCCCACCAATACATAGCGTTGAAAGGAAATTAGATTCATTTTTTGTCCATCTCTTTAAGCTATCAACCCTGCGCACTGCGCCAAAATAAAAAGCCGCGGGCAAAAATATACTAAGGCTTAAAGTAACAAATAAATCAACAATACCTATATTAACGCTACTACCACCAAGGGCAAATATCAAAATTGGCATCGCAAATGGTGCAAGGGCATTTGTTATTACTGTTGCGGATAAAGCAAATGACGGATTAGCCCTTGTAAGACTGGCAACAGCCGTAGATGACGCGCCAACAGGCGCTAAAGTCACTAGCAGAATCCCCATGGCATAATCAGGTACAAAATAATTTGCTATATAATAAACAGGAATAGGAAGCAGCAAAAACCGTAATACATAAAATAAAGCCGCCGATTTAATATTAACATGGCGCAACTCATCTATTGAAACCTTGGAACATGAAAAGAATATAGCAATAGAAATAAGAATTATAGCCGAAGATTTAGGTAAATACTCTAACCCTGGAACAACTAGCCCTAGCAATACACTAATCACCAAAACAAGGTTAAAGTGATTTACAACAAACTTTTTCATCTCCCCCCCTTAAAACCATGATGCACAGGGCCATGCCCGCTGCCAACATTAAGCTTATCAGCATGTTTTAACGCGCCGTTTAAATATTCCTTAGCCAAGCGACAAGAATCGGGCAGAGATTCGCCCAAGGCCAAATATGCTGCGATTGCCGAGGATAAAGTGCAGCCTGTTCCATGAGTATTCACCGTATCAATGCGCGGGGCTTCGTATATTTTTGTAATATCATCATAAGCAAGAACATCACGCGCAACCGCGCCTTTCAAATGCCCGCCTTTAAGCAAAACCGCCCCACAGCCAAGCTCTAACAACCCGCGCACCGATCTTTCCATATCAATCACAGATTTACGCGATAATTTCTCGGCCTCGGGAATATTTGGCGTTAGCACATGACAAAGCGGAATTAAACGCTCTTTCATTGCAATAATAGCATCCGAAGTTATAAGGCTATCGCCGCTACTCGCCACCATCACAGGGTCAAGCACGATATTTGCGGGTTTATATTCTTCCAAGCAATCAGCCACAGCATTAATAATATCCGCGCTTGATAACATGCCGATTTTCACCGCTGCAACCTCGATATCATCAAAAATAGCCGATATTTGATCCTTCACAAAGCGATCAGGCACATCAATAACTGCGCGCACTCCCGCCGTGTTTTGCGCGGTTAAGGAGGTTATAGTCGCCATACCATAGCAACCAAGCGCGGCAAAGGTTTTTAAATCCGCCTGAATCCCCGCCCCTCCCGAAGGGTCAGAGCCAGCAATAGATAACACATTAGGGATCATATTTTCCATTTTCTTTGGCACATTATAAATTACAACAATTTTCTACCACAAAGTCACAAAGGACTCCACCCGTCATTACAAGTGAGCAAAGCCCAGCAAGTCATCCCTGCGACAAAGTGTAGCTTTGATGAACAACCCCGCAGCAAGCTACACTACTGTCCGGTAGGGATTTATGCATATGAAAGCTCCATTTGATTTTTATCTAACCCATTGTTTTGCCTTCGATTTTCAGATGTTTGCCAATGGTCA
>JAMONE010000267.1 GCA_027066695.1 Micavibrio sp.
ATATTCACGGCGGCGGTTAATGTTTTCGTAAAAATAGGTGACGGCGTTATTCCTGAAGTGATGATTCCCCTTGTTGGAGCGTCAAGCGAGCTTGAGCTTATGCGCGAAGTTGTTGAAAAAGCTGCTAGCGATGTGTTTGCAGAAAAAGGCACTAGCGTGGAATATCTTGTCGGCACGATGATAGAGCTTCCAAGGGCTGCTCTTACGGCAGATAAAATCGCAAAGCATGCAGATTTCTTCAGCTTTGGCACGAATGATTTGACGCAAACTACGCTGGGGATGAGCCGCGATGATGCGTCTAGCTTCCTGCCATATTACACCGAAAAAGGCATTTACGAGCGCGACCCGTTTGTATCTATTGATGTGGAGGGCGTTGGAGTTTTGATTGAAATGGCCAAGCAAAAAGGTCGCAGCGTTAACCCGAATATCAAACTGGGTATTTGCGGCGAACATGGCGGCGATCCCGCTTCGGTTGCGTTTTGTGAGAAAGTCGGGCTGGGTTATGTGTCTTGCTCTCCCTACCGCGTGCCAATCGCAAGACTTGCCGCATCCCAAGCCGCTATCCGCGAGGGCAATGCCAAGACCGTGGTGCTTAAGGGTAAGAAGAGTGCTTAAGCTGCCTACAAATAAATAACCCCGTTAACTTACCACGGAGCAAATCCTCGCAATAACAAAAAGCGTAGTAAGCTGCGGGGAATAAGGCTTTAAAAGAGATTTAAGGGGCAGCAATGATACCTATTATTCTATCTGGTGGTTCTGGCACAAGGCTGTGGCCATTGTCTCGCTCGTTATACCCTAAACAGTTTTTACCGCTGCACTCCGAAAACACATTATTTCAAGACACACTATCCCGACTAAAAAAATTAAATCTTGGTGATCCTGTTATTGTTTGTAACGAAGAACATCGTTTTATAGTTGCCGAAAATATTCAAAATATTGGCCATAAGGCGCAAAATATAATTTTAGAACCTGTTGGAAAAAATACTGCCCCCGCTATTGCTGCGGCTGCTTTATTCGCAATAGAAAAAAACAATGATCCAATATTAATGGTTTTACCTGCTGATCATATTATAGAAGATATTGCTGCATTTTCAGTAGCTGCAAAAATTGCAGAAGGCCTTGCAGAAAAAGGGCATATAGTTACCTTCGGAATTAAACCTACAAAAGCACATACGGGTTATGGCTATATAGAGCAGGGCGAGACAATAAAAGATGGTGCAGCAAAAATAGTCGCATTTAAAGAAAAGCCTGATATAAAAACGGCTGAAGAGTTTTTGAAAAGTGGTAAATATTTTTGGAATAGCGGCATGTTTTGCTTTAAAGCATCAAATTATTTAAAAGAATTGGAAAAATACCAACCTGAGCTATTAAAACATGTCAAAGATGCAGTAAGTAAATCTAAAAATGATTTAGATTTTAACCGCTTAGATAAAAATGCGTTCGAGCAATGCCCTAATATTTCAATTGATTATGCCGTTATGGAGCATATAAATAACGGGGCAGTAGTAGTGTTAGATGCCAATTGGACAGATATTGGTTCTTGGGATTTTGTGTGGGAGATTGCCAAGAAAGATGATAACGGCAATGCCTGTAACGGCGATATAATTACACAAGATAGTGATAACAACTATATTTACTCAAAAGATAAGCTTGTTGCAGTGATAGGTGTGCAAAATCTTGTTGTAATAGATACACCAGATGCTTTGCTTATCGCAAATAAAGGTAATGCCCAAGATGTAAAAGATATAGTAACCAAATTAAAAGCCGATAACCGATCAGAAGCCACACATAATAAGACCGTATATAGACCATGGGGGCAATATATTTCTATATCTGAGGGGCTACGTCACCATACAAAGCATATTTTTGTAAACCCTGATGCAAAAATATCATTACAAAAACATCAACATAGGTCAGAACACTGGATTGTAGTAAAAGGCACAGCTAAAGTCATAAAAGGTGATAAAACATTCACCCTTACAGAAAATGAGTCCATTTATTTACCAATTGGTGTCGTTCATTCACTTGAAAATCTTGGTAATACCATTTTGGAGATTATAGAGGTACAAACTGGTGATTATATAAGCGAAGATGACATTATTCGTTTAGAGGATAGGTATGGTAGAAAGACTGTTTATTAAACGTCTTGGCATTATTTTCTTGATCTGTCATTGGAAGAAAATGATCAGGTTGTTATAGCACCAGATTTTAGAGAAGAGCTTTTAAGTGCCCTTTCATTAGATGATCAGGGGCATTATGAAGCAGAGATATCATTAAAAGGTCAAGCATTAGAGATGTTTTAACGTTTTTTCCCTTGCAATCCTTAAATTTTACCTGTAGAAACCATGCAGTTTTAAATTCACAGGCAGGTTGCATAACCAGTGTTTAAGTAATTAAACCAAGACTTGCCGAGGTATAACTGGAAAAGGAAAATACATTATGGCAGTACCTGAATTCACAATGCGTCAACTATTAGAGGCTGGCGTTCACTTTGGTCATCACACACGTCGCTGGAATCCAAAAATGCGCCAATATATATTTGGTGTACGTAATGGCGTTCATATTCTTGATCTTCAACAAACACAACCAATGCTTAGAGACGCTCTAACGGAAATCCGTAATATTGTTTCTAAAGGTGGTCGTGTTCTTTTTGTTGGGACAAAACGTCAAGCGCAAGGCCCAATTGCCGAGAGTGCTAATCGTTGTGGTCAATACTATGTTAATCACCGCTGGCTTGGTGGGATGATGACTAATTGGAAAACAATTACATCATCAATTAATCGTTTGCGTGATCTTGATAAAATTATTAAGGGCGATCAATCTGGTTATAAGAAAAAAGAGCTTCTTATGATGACACGTGAGCATGATAAACTCGTCGCCACTATTGGCGGCATCAAAGACATGGGCGGGAAGCCTGATGCGCTGTTTATTATTGACACAAACAAAGAAGAGATCGCAATTAAAGAAGCTAATAAGCTTGGTATACCTGTGTTTGCGATTGTTGATAGTAACTCTGACATTGATGGTATTGATTATCCAATTCCGGGTAATGATGATTCTTTGCGTGCTATCGATCTTTATTGTGAGCTTGTTACAGGCGCGGTTCTTGATGGACTGCAAGCTGAGCTTAGCTCTTCAAAAAAAGACATAGGCGCAGCTGTTGACGTGAAGGTTAAACTTCCCGAGGAAAAGGCAGCTAAAAAAGCTACGAAAGCTAAGAAGGACGCTCCTGCTAAGGATGCACCTAAAGAAGCTAAAGATGAGAAAAAAGCCCCTAAAGCTAAAAAGACTACTAAAAAAACAGAGCCTAAGACAGAGACAAAGAAAGCAGCATCGGCTTAACGGCTGGTGCTTTGCACTTTTAAAATCACAACATATATATAAAGGATTAAAGATATGGCTGATATTACAGCAGCAATGGTTAAGCAACTACGCGAAAGCACAGGCGTTGGCATGATGGATGCGAAAAAGGCTTTGGTTGCCAATGATGGTAACATGGATAGCGCAGTTGACTGGCTTCGCACGCAAGGTCTTTCAAAGGCCGCTAAAAAATCAGGTCGCACAGCAGCCGAGGGTCTTGTCTGCGTTGCAACAGAAGGTAATATCGGCGCGGTTGTAGAGATTAACTCCGAGACTGACTTTGTATCTCGTAACGAAGATTTTCAAAATTTTGTGCGCAACGTTGGCGCGGTAGCAAAAAGCGTGGATAGCCTTGATGCATTGGCCGCGGCTGATCTTGATAGTAAGTCTGTGTCTGACACTTTAACAAGCATGATTACTACAATCGGTGAGCATATGACTTTGCGCCGCATGACACGCCTGAATGTTTCTGAAGGACAAGTTGTTGGCTATGTTCATGGTGCATTGGCTGACGGTCTTGGTAAAATCGGTGTTCTTGTTGCTCTTGAATCGTCTGCTAGTGCGGATGTTCTTCAAGCTTTGGGTAAGCAAATTGCAATGCATGTTGCGGCGGCTAATCCACAATTCCTTGATAAAGATGATGTCGATGCCGCTACTTTAGAGCGTGAACGTACGGTTCTTAAGGAGCAAGCGATTGCCTCTGGCAAGCCCGCTGAAATTGCAGAGAAAATGGTTGATGGTCGCATCCGTAAATTCTATCAAGAGATTTGCTTAACAGAACAGGCGTTCATTATGGACACTGACAAAACAGTTAGTGAGGCTATCGAGGCTGCGGCAAAAGATGCTGGCACTCCAATCAAGCTAACCGCATTTGCTCGCGTTCAGCTTGGTGAAGGCATTGATAAAAAAGAAGAAGATTTCGTCGCTGAAGTTGCTGCGGTTGCTTCTGCTTAAATAGTCGTTTTAAGTAATTTTACGCAACCCCACATCAGACGCGGGGTTGCGTAACTTATAATATAAGCATCACCTCACCGTCATTCCAAACTTGATTTGGAATCCAGCTAATTTTTTAAACCGCAAAAGATGCAGAGAGCGCAGAGTTTTTCCAATGTCATCACGAGGAAGCGTAGCTGACGCGGTGACTCTAGATTGCCGCGCTCTCGTCGGTCGCTCGCAATGACGATTATAAAGAAGATATTGCCTCAAGACCGTATAAGAACCTGTTTAAAATCTTTTTGATATCTGCTATACTTCCTTAGGCAACTTTGGAGATTTAAATGTCACATACTTACCCTAGCGATATAACTCGCAAGCAATTTGAAAAAATTCGTCATATTTTAGAAGATTCTCGCAAGAGCACTCGTCCACGAACCGTTGATTTATATGATGTTTTTTGTGGTGTACTTTATATTTTAAAAAGTGGTTGCCAGTGGCGAATGCTGCCAAAAGACTACCCTAA
>JAMONE010000268.1 GCA_027066695.1 Micavibrio sp.
ATTATCATGGATTCCTCCACTCCCAAGAGGTCGGTCGGAATGACAAAGTGCTGATACCTCGCTGCTTGCGGCGGGGTTCTTCATTTTTTTTCGGGTTAATTCCCCATAGCTTGCGGCGGAGTTGCTCATTGAAAATTACTATATCAAATGTAAGCACTTATTAATATTAGGCTGGATATCAGTGGTGCAATAACTGGTGCTGCCAAAAAAACGATTTTCCATTTTCTGGATAAAAAGAAACTGGCAAAACTAAATACCGCGCACGCAGCCCACATCATTAGAACAACGCCCATATCATATTGCATATTTGCAATGCTAAAGCCCGTTTCCTCTATATTGATAAACCTATATATCTGCGCCACAGCGTACATAAAAGAGCCCGTAAAGAATCCTGTGATATTGCAAAGGAAGAATAATGCTACTGTGATATATATTTTCATGCCTTGCCCATTTTCATACTGTCATCAATATAATAAAAAGACCGTCACAAAGACAGTCTTTTCTAAAATTATAATTTTTCAAAGAGATTATTTTGTTTGCGCTCTTTGAAAAACACGCTCTGCTGGTGCAACAACTGGTGCAACAACTTGTGGAGCTGCTACAGCAACTGGACTTTGCCCAGAAACAGTACGTTCCATCGCGTATGGAGGCTGTGTATTAACTTCGCCTTTTCCCGTAGTATCACAAGCGGATAGTGCAAGTGTTGATCCAAGCAAGCAAAATGTTGCAATTGTCTTTTTCATATTAATTCCCTCAATATATTTAATTAACTTATTAATAGCCCTTTAAAGTCGAGCATAATAAAACTTATATATAAGTTAATTATACAATAACTGTTATTTTTCAAGTTATTTTTTGATTTTTTTGTCACACTTCATAATATAAGTGCAAAATTGCAACAGTCTTTAACTATATGATTTTAATTTTGCTCATTTTTATAAATATTTTTGAAGTAAGTATTTATCCCCATATGAATTGATTTTGCCATTTTTTTCTTGTGTGAAGCGCTATTTAAAAGGCGTGCTTCTTTTTTGTTGGATATAAATCCTGCCTCTATAAGAACGGAAGGGATATCTGGAGCTTTTAATACAGCAAAGCCCGCATATCTATGGGGGTTTTGCAGTGTGTATATACCATGCGCCTTAATCTTACCAGCCAGTATATTTGCAAAATATTTTGATTGATTCATGGTGTCGTTCATTAAAAAATCACTTAAAATAAAAGCAACTTGCTTATCTTCTACATGAAAATCCACACCTGCAATTAAATCAGCTTGGTTTTCTTTTTCTGCAAGCTTTGCCGTTTGGGCATCAGATGCTTTTTTTGATAACGTGTAAATTGATGCCCCATGTGTGCTTGATTTTTTATTGGAATCAACATGAAGCGATATAAATAAATCACCCTGATGTTTGCGTGCAAATTGCACTCGATTTTTCAAACGAATAAACAAGTCTTTCTCACGCGTCAAAAGAACTCTGTAGCTCCCCGAAGATATTAATTGCCTCTTTAGCTCCTTAGCCAATGAAAGCACTATATCTTTTTCATATATGTTGTTCTTTCCAATTGTACCAGGGTCAATTCCACCATGCCCAGGATCTATAATAATAAGCGGCTTCTTCTTTACGATTTTGTTTGAATTTGGCCGTAAATTATTCTTTGGCGGCGTTGGTATATTATTTTGTTGCGTGGATATAGGCACTTTTTTATAATCATCCACTTTTAATGTACCGTGAATACTTCCTTTATTTTGATTAAACTGATTTGGTGTTGCCAAGCTGTAATCAATTACAAGGCGATTTTCTTTTCCCCCTTGCTTGGGCAATAAAAAGGCAGAATCTATTTTCACTAATTGGTTTAGATCAAAGACGATTCTGGATATTCCGTCCATTAATTTGCCTTGCCTTATATCCGATACCATAGAGCTTTTGGGTTTTTGCACCTGCCCCGCTTGCCATGAAAATGTAGGCATATCAATAACCATGCGCGTTGGTGATGATAGTATGAACGCTCTAAAATCAGTTACTTCACTAAGGTCTAAGACCATACGAACTTTATCGGGGTGATTGCCAAAACGTACATATTTAATATCAAGGGCAAACGCGCTCGTACTTATCAATGTAAGAACAAGGCATAAAAAAATTATAAAATAGCGTTGGATATATGACAAAATAATTACTCAGCCCTTTAATCGAATTAGAATCATATCATGAATAAATTGCATTACTCAATAACTTGAAATTCTTTTAAACATATATAACCATCTTTTATTACAATAATTATTTCTCTGGGGGAAGATCGCAATAATGTGCCTGCCTCATGATCGTGACTTTCCTCCCATGCTTTGAAATTAAATACGGCAAGCTGCTGGGAATCTCCCATGTCATTTTTAATTGTAGCAACCATGCCAAAACGCCCAAAAGCACGTCCTTTAAGGTTTATCTCTGTTGCGCCTTCTTCCCAGTTTAAGCTACGCATTGCCTCGCTTGGCGCAAGATATGATGATGCATTTGCATTGTTTTGCTGCGTAGCATTGCTCCAATAATGCTCAATATTCCCAACAATTTTAGATATAGCCTCAGGCGCGTGAATAGCTATTTTAGCGGCAAGTATTTCTACATCAGTTTGCTCGTCAAGCTCTATTGCTTTTTGATATAAAATATCTCCTGCATCAAAATCATCAATAAGCTTGTGTACGCTGAAACCTGCGGCTTTTTTATCATTCATAATGATATAGGGCAAAGGCATAACGCCGCGCCCACGCGGTAAATATGCAGGGTGCAAATTTATACCATAGATATTATTACCCTCTATCGGAGGGATTTTATATGGATAGCCTGCGCAAACAAATATCTCGCAGCCCTGCCCAATAAGAGAATTAATATTCTGCTGATCTATTTTATTATCGGAAATTGGAATACCGAAATGCTGAGAAAAATCGTTAATCTGGTTGTTAAAAGCAAATAGACCATCACAAGGAAATGTGAAAATTTGCATTACATCATGCCCGTCCGCTATTAAACGTTGAACAATATCAAGTGTGTAATCATATCCAAGAAAAGTAATTTTCATGTTTTAGATTGTGTCAGGAATTATAGGGTGGGATCAAGCGAAACTTGACAATAACAGATTTATGCAATAAATTATATTATTATCAATGACTTATGTTTGTCTCGAATAAGCCGAGGGGGTTGATATTGTTATTTTTATAGTTTTACAGAGTATTCTATGGTAAAAAATTTGCACTAATACACATAAGTATGTTGTAATGGTGTATTAATATATTTTAAGGAGAGTGACATTGATGGGTAAGTATTATATTTCAGCGTTTTTGGGCGCAGTGTTTTATTTTCTGCTTTCTGGCGATGCCTTTGCGCAAGATGTAAATGATATATTTGAAAATGTTGTCGACTCGACTACTTATCTACCAAGTATAATATCATCACTGGCTTTTCTCTCTGCTATATTAATTGGCGTTACAGCCATTTTCAAAACTATTGAACATGTTAATAACCCATCGCAAGTACCTTTAAGTGTACCTGTTGTTCGCTTTCTTATCGGTGGTGGATTATTTTCACTGCCTATAATTGTAGAAGCGGCAATAAACACCATTAATGGCGGATCTATAGCAACTTTCGATCCATTGGGTGAATATTCAGTGCTATATGGTGCTAGTAGCATGATAGGGTTTGTAACTGGCTATCTTACGATTGGTAATGTGAACTCTATTTTGAATTCAATAATGAACTCAATGGGTGAGATCCCTGGTATGGTCGCGGCAGTTGCATATTTATTAGGCTTGGTCATGGTTGTTTCAGCAATCTATAAAACCAGAGATCATGTAGAAGATCCTGATCGTATTCCACTTAAAGACGTAGTTATCCGTTATCTTACTGCGGGTATGTTATTTGCGCTACCAACAATTTTCAGCGCTATGTACGAAACAATAAATGGTGGTGGCCTTGGTTTCACCGGTGAAATAATAGGTTTAATGCAAGGTTCAAGATTCTTTATTTCAAGTGAGGCTGAAGGCCTTGGGATTTTTGGTGGTGCGGCATGTAATGGATCAGAAATAGCGATTGGAACAACTCTGGGTGATGTTTTCTGTACTGTAATGATTACAAGTGCTGGGCTACCTGGGTTCTTAGCTGCACTGTCATATATAATTGGTACAGTTTTTGGGCTTTGGGCAATTATAAAAATACGCGATCATGTTAATAATCCATCACAAGTACCGCTTCATGAGGGCATAACGCGCCTAATTGCTGGTGGTGCATTTTTTGCTCTTCCTGTGGTCGCCTTAGCAATACAATATAGCTTAACCCCTAATGTACTAGCAGCAGCCTCGCTTATAGCGACAAATACAGGGTTTAACGAAGTAATTCCCGCAACATGCCTGGGGGCTGCAACACTTGGTTTAGTAAACTCACTTGATCAGGCTATGGTTTGCTTTATGGATGATATATTGGGACCAAGCCATGTTCTCTTAAACTTCTTTACTTTTGTTGCTGGGCTTATTTTTGTTATGATTGGCATATCAAGAATTACAAAATCCGCGCAAGAAGGTGCGCGCGGCCCTGGTGGAATAGGAACATTGGGGACATTTGTTATAGGTGGCTTCTTGATGTCAGCTACTACAATTTTACGGGCTTTTTCTGGTTCATTATTTGGTGTTACGGGTGCTATAACCAAAACAAATGCAAATTTGATATATACTACAGGTATGAGCCCCACTGAAGAAATCGCTGCGCATAATGTTATTAGTGCGGTGCTTAAATTCATGATTATAATTGGCATGATTAGTTTTGTTCGCGGGTTGTTTATAATGAGAGATGTATCAGAGGGAAGCCAGCAAGCATCATTAATGTCTGGCATGACACATATTATCGGTGGCGCACTGGCCGTTAATCTAGGGCCATTACTTAACGCTGTTCAATCAACGCTTGGAATCACGGCGTTTGGCGTTACTTTTTCATGATTTCAAAATAAATAAAAATAAATGTGGCAAGATTGTGGCGCATGTGATAGAGTAAAAACATAAGTAAGTTATTAATTGGTAATTTTAGGAGGAACAAATGTTCAAGAAAACCAAAAACTCATATTATAAATTAGGCGCAATCATGACTACAGGGATGCTGGTAACATCTGCAGATAATGCAGAAGCTGGTAATAACTTTGGCTCTATTGCTGCTAACATCAACACATCCATTTCATCACTACCAGGTCTAATCTCTGCTGTTGCATATTTGGTCGGTGTTGTTTTAGCTGTTCTTGGTATCATGAAAATCAAAGACCATGTTGAAAACCCAACTCAAACACCTCTAAAAGATGGTGCTATGCGTTTGGCTGCTGGTGGTGCATTATTCTCACTACCAATTATAATGGAAGCAATGAGCGAAACTATGGGTACTGGTACTGCTGGTGGTGCGTCTTCTTCAGGCCTAAAAGCTGTAACATTCGACACTCTCTAATAATGATAGTGATGGGACACCCCATATCTCTAGGTATTTCAAGAAAAGTTGGAAACCTTACAAAAACAAAAAACGGTGCCAGATCAACTGGCTCCGTTTCTTCCGTATCTGATACTATTTCAAAAGAGCTAAAGCAAAAAATATTTGCGCGGGATAATGACACATGTCAATGCTGTGGCTTTCAAGCCAAAAAATATCAAGAAATACTTTTCTTGAATAATGACAAGACTGATTTCTCAGAAGATAATTTAAAGACGGCCTGTATTTTTTGCCACCAATGCTTTAATCTTGATAAAATAAGCACTATGCGTTCTGGGGTTTTACTTTGGTTGCCCGAAATACAGCAAGCTGATCTGCACCATATTGCACGTGCAATATACGTAGCTAGAATATCTCAAGGCCCGATAGCAGAAGCAGCGCGTAAATCTTTAGACTCGCTAATGACAAGAAGAGAAGCGGTAAGAGAGAGAATAGGGACAGATGATCCCTATATATTATCTACCGTTTTAAGCGATTATCTTACTGATGCTCATTATAAAAATCGTGATAAAAAAATTGAAGGAATAAGGCTGTTTCCTCTTGATCGACGAATCATTAAAGAAACGGACTTGGAATTTAATCAATTTCCGCAAATATTAGCTTATTGGCGTTCAAAGGGTGGTCCTTTTGGCGGAAAAATCCCCAAAAAATGGTTTGATATATATCACCAAATACAAAAAGCCGCATAAATAAATAACTTTATCTTTTTATAGGTTTCTATGGTGTACTATAAAAATTAATCTGATATATTATATGCCTATGTGACAATGGCTCACTAAATTCAATGGGTGAAATAAATAGATATATGACAATACTCGATAAATTAATAGCACCATTTCAAAAGGGTTTAAGGCAGTCAGTTTCCTCTTTCATACGGCTGGAAACGCGAGAAAATGAAACAACACTTGTTTCAACTGACGGCTCTTTAGTTTCATATGTTAAAGTTGAAGGCAGTAAGCAAATCATCGGAGATGACGAGTATGAGGCTATTGTTAGTTCGTCTAATATTAAAATTGGTGCGCGTTTTGATCGTATTGGACATGCCATGCAAGTTTATTTTGTGCGCGATCCATCAAGAATCAGGCAAACGCTTGAAGAAAAAATAAAACCAAGCCGAACAACCGCAAATAATATTGGCTTAGATCTTAATGATCTGTTTGAGGAAAAAGTAAATCATCTTGAGAAATTCCTTACACATGAAGAACAATATTTTGTTCTATGGACGCGCCCGTCAGGCCTTACAAAAAATGAAGCTAAAAGAGCAGGGGAAGACGCAAAAGAAGAAGGTAAAAATTGGTTTAACGCCCCTAATGCCCAATTTCCTTACGGTGTAATGGAACCATTAAGAACACGCCATAAAAGTTTTATTTCTGCAATGATGACCGCTTTTAATGAGCTTGGGATTGAGTGTAGGCTTGAAGAAGTACATGACGCACTTAGTGCAATTAGAGGTAATTTATTTCCTGACCGTGCTAATGAAAATTGGCGTGCATGCCTTCCTGGCGATCCTATACCTGCGCGCGCACCTAAAAGTGCAGTTGATATGTCTGACATATTATGGCCAACATTACCTAATCAAATTACAGCCGCAGAAGCCAAAGTTCTGGGTAAGTCGGTAGTGCGCATTGGTAATTTGCTTTGGGCTGGCGCAGATATGACGCTTGGCCCTATGGAATCAATGCCGTTTCCTATTTTGTTAAATCGCCTTGTCGAAGCAGATATACCATTTAGAGTATCATTTTTAATTGAGGGCGGCGGCGCATCATCAGTGGCAATGAAAACATTTGCAGCCACAATTATGGGGCCAACTAATGCTGGTAATAAGCCGATTAAGTATTCTTTAGAAAACTTAACAAAATTAGCACGACAAGAGCCCGTTGTAAAAATACGTATATCATTTGCCACTTGGTGCAAAATTAGTGAAAAAGATCAAATCCTTGATCGCTTATCCATATTACTCCAATCTTTTGAGAGCTGGGGGTATATGCAAGTCAGCGAATATTCAGGTGACCCTCTTGATTGTGTTATGTCCTCTGCTATGGGAATACATTGCGCAGGAACAGCTCCATCTGGCATTGCTCCAATGGTTGAAATTGTTAAATTACTGCCGTGGCAACGGCCATCTAGCCCTTTTGAAGAAGGGGCTATGATCTTCAGATCACCTGATGGAAAAATATGGCCATACCAAACGGGCACAAGCCTTACAACAACATGGTTTGACCTTATATTCGCCCAGCCTGGTGGCGGTAAATCTGTTCTTTTGAATACGCTTAACTTCGGAACATGCATGACACCGGGCTTAAGTAATCTGCCGTATGTTTCTGTTATTGATATCGGGCCATCATCATCTGGGCTTGTGTCACTTATAAAAGAAGCTCTTCCGCTTAGTAGGCAACATGAAGCATCATATTTCCGCCTTCAAATGGCACATCAATATGCGATTAACCCGTTTGACACACAATTAGGTTGCAGGTATCCATTGCCTGATGAACGTAGCTTTTTAGTTGAGCTTATGACCCTTCTAACAACGCCTCCAGGGTATGATAAGCCTTATGATGGTATGCAGCAACTTTGTGGTATGGTTGTTGACGAGATGTTCCGCTGGCGTGATGATGGTTCTGCTAATTCTGAAGCACGCCCGTATTTACCGCGCCTTGAAATTGAAATTGACGCGGCCATACAAAAATATAATATCCATCTACCGTCCGATCCATTTTGGTGGGATATTGTTGATAAAATGTTTGAGCTGGATCAGCCGCATTTGGCAAATATCGCCCAACGTCATGCTGTTCCTACGCTTAATGATGCGATAACAGCATCAAGAAGACCGCAAATACGTACTCTTCTTGAGGAAACTTCCGTTGGCGTTAGCTCTGAAAGTGTTGTCGGTGCTTTTGAGCGTATGATTACGTCGGCTATTCGTGAATATCCAATTCTATCATCTGTTACACAATTTGATATTGCCGATACAAGACTTACCTCACTTGACCTTATGGATGTAGCTCCGCAAGGTGATGACGCAGCGGACAGGCAGACCTCTATCATGTATATGCTAGGTCGTCATGCATTGGTACGTTCATGGTGGGTTAGTGCGGATAGCTTGCAAAATATCCCTGAGAAATTCCGCGAATATCATGAGGCACGATTACAAGATATCGGAGAAACTCCAAAACGTCTGAATTTTGACGAATTCCATAGAACAAGTAAATCTGCTTCTGTTCGCGCACAAATTATTCGTGATGTTCGTGAGGGTCGTAAACGCGGCGTTCAAATTGTTCTAACATCACAGTTAATTGATGATTTTGACAAAGATATGGTTGATTTAGCAACTGGTATCTGGGTTTTGGGTACAGCAATATCTGACAAAGCAGTTCAAAATGTTGTTGACCGATTTGGCCTGTCTAATACAGCGAAACATGTTATGCGTTACAAGCTAACTGGCCCGAAAGCTATTGGTGGCCCCGCGTTAATTGTTATTGGTTCAACATCAGGTCGTTATGAGCAGCATATCTACAACACTCTTGGCCCAATTGAGCTTTGGGCTTTTTCAACTTCATCGGAAGATGTTGCTATTAGAAATCGCCTATATGGAATGCTTGGCGCGGCGCGTGCAAGAAAAATGCTATCCACTGCTTTTCCTGGGGGAAGTGCGAGAAATGAAATAAGGCGGCGTGTACTTTCAAATAGTGAAAGCGGCGATTCAAAGAACGCCATGATCAGTAGTGTTATTGAAGGAATAATTAAGGAGCTTGTTGATGAAAGTAAAGAAACACAAGAAGCTGAAGATGCTAAACGCATTAAACTCAAACTAAAATGATAATATCACCATGAGTGAAGAAGAAGAAATTTTAAAGCAAACTGTAATTGCAGAAGAAAAACCCAAATCGGATTTTTCTAAGAAATTAAAAGAGCAAAAAAAAGCAAAAAGAAAAAAAACAACTAAAAAAATTATTATATTAGTTGTTTTAGCACTATTTTCTTACGCTATTATGTGGGCATTGAAACCCTTTAAAGCGTCCGAAGAATATGGTATCTGCCGATCTTTATTAGAATTATTTGTTCCATATCCATATAGTATATATGTTAGCGAAATAAAACAGTTAAGGGATGGTAGCCTTAAATTATGGTACACACATACCGATGCTTTTGGTGAATATCGTATGGAAGAATTTCAATGTAAATTAATAAGGAATTCTAAAACTGGTGTAATGGAGCTGCTAGAGATAAAAATGCATAAAGTTTATTTGGAGGCTGACAAAGTAAAGCATCTTAATAACTCTTTAGTTTACTTTAGAGAGCATCCACTAATTTTAAATTGGCCAGCCGCACTTCCTGATAGCATAGCCGCACTTCACCTTGATTTTGATTCTGCACGAAGAATTATCCTTAATATTACGAAATAATCATGAAATATAAAAAACTCAGACAAACAAATATTGATGCAATTCTTAACGCAATGCACTATAACTTCCAGTGCTATGAAGCCCACTTATATCCCGCTTGCCCATGATAAAATCCATTGGCAAATGGCGCGACAATGCCGCTTTGCTTGATTCTTGCTATAGCTTCTTCTGCATCTATCTCCTTTTTAATGAGCGCATCAAAAGCCCGCATTGTTTCAACCATGTCATTTGTATGTGGAGAAATGCGCAAATGCGTTACCCCCATATCCACCATGTCATGCACTTCACCAGCAAGATTGAGATAATTATTAGAGAGCGTTTGTATGCCGTTAATAGATAGGAATGGATTGCCCGTGAGCGTTTTAAGATCCATGCCGTCGGGATCTTCCTCACAGACAAACTGGCAATTATCCTTAATACGGCCATGAGCGCGCGCGTGATAACATCTAGCTGATAGTGCGAGCGACATCCTGCCGAATATTTGTACTTCTACAGGCACATTTAGATTGGCGGCTTCCTTGCACATATGTTTTATAGATTGGCGCGGTAATTCCGCAGGCAGGCTGATATGAGTTGCACCTTTAGAGACCAGATATTTAAGTGTTTCCTCATTATATACATTCATTAATGAGCCGAGGCGGTGCGGCTTACCCGATATATGCCATAGCGCAGAAGCATCATTAACCTCGATTTCTTCGCCGCTATCTACCAGCTCGCAAAAGCCTTCAACAATTTTGCGATCACGTTTTATCATGACCTCGGACAGCGTAGAAAACACCACAGTTTTTCCTGCTTTTTTCAAACGCGTGGCAACTTCATCATAATGATTTTCAAAAAACGGTGTACGTTTAGAGCAAATAACCTCGCCAAGATACACCGTGTCTACTGCCGCCTCATCGGCAATGCGAGCATAGAAATCCAGCTTTTGATCTTCTGGCCAGTGAAAAAGTATTGGTGCTATTGTAAGTTTTGCGCTCATAGTTAATTATCTCCCAATTATCTCCAAGTCTTGCTTTTGAACGCGCCTTGCGTTTCTTTATGTCCTTCAGTCAAAGCAATAAGACTAGGGATATCAGGGTTTTGACCCGCTATAATATCATCGATAGCGCGGCTGAATGAAGATACTACTTTTTGCACATAAGCACGGCTGCGCTGGCGACCTTCGATCTTTAGTGCGCTTACACCCACCGCCATAAGATCGGGCAGTAAAGATGATAGATTAAGGCTGATCGGCTCTTCAAAGGCGTAATATGGCTCATCCTTGCGAGGCTCTGCCAGATATCTACCCTTACAAATAGTAGGATATCCTGCATTCTCACCGCAAGAAAAGCAATCAATTGTGAAGTCATTAAGCTTGGTAAACATGTTGCCCTTGCTATCTTCCTCATATTTCACCTGACCAGCGGGCGAACAAACGCCATCCATATTCGTAGAAAGCCCTGTGATATAGTTAGTAAGGCTGCATCGCCCCTCAACCATCAAACCATGATTACCGAATATAAAAGTCTCGATCTCGCAAGGGATATCATTTTTGATTTCCTTAATTTCTTTAACGGTTAATATACGCGGCAGAACAACGCGCGCTACGCCAAACTCACGGCAATAGTAATTTATTGCCTCTACCGAGGACGCGGCGGCCTGCACAGAAAGATGCAGCCGCACGTCGGGATGGCGCTGCGCTACATAATGCGCTACGCCTATATCAGCGACAATAAATGCATCGATACCAAATTTCGCGCCCATATCAACGGCTTGCTTCCATAGATCAAACTTCCCTGCTGGCGGGAAAGTGTTAGTTGCAAGCAAGACTTTTGTTCCGCGCTCATGTGCGTAGGCAATAGAAGATTCCATCTCATCATAAGTGAAATTTAATCCAGGAAAATTCCGTGCATTGGTTGCATTTTGAAAGCCGCAATATACCGCGTCTGCGCCTGCATCAACTGCGGTTCTAAGGGCAGCGGGCGTTCCCGCAGGGCAAACTAATTCAGGTCTTGTAAGTTTTTGTGTCAAATTATGCTTCCATTCTTCTTAATACAGATAATGCCGCGCCGCCAGGTCTGCCTAGCCTTGCGGCGAGATCACCAAGAACGCTGCCATCTATATCGTCCAAAGCATTACGCAGGCAGACAACGGCCTCGGTATCGCCGACAACCTTTAAATCACGGCTAAAAAACAGCGAATCGCCGTCTAGCTCTCCATCCATAAGGCGTAATAGATTTACGAAGCTGCCCGATATTTCTGCATCAGGGCAAAGCCCTTCAGAGCGTCTATATACCTGCATAATCGGGTTTTCAGGATCAGGCTTAAGCAACAGAACAAAGGGCATATTCGTTGGGTTAATCAAAAATCTTTTGTTGGTATGTGTGCCCAAACGCGCAAAAAGATTAGGGTGCTTTTGCGCAATATGAGCGGTCATTCGCTGCATAATCGGCTTATAAAATAAAATGGGTATAGGCCTTAACAAATAATTAGGCGCATTTTTATAACGTTTTTTTAGCATAGCAATTTCCCTGAATTTAAGGTTAAGATATAAAATTCTCTCTTAACATGCATTGACTCTGGTCAAATATTTAGGGTTTAGGACTATGACGGTAAAAGAAAATATAACACAAATTCAAAAGCAAATTGAACAAACAGCGCGTAAATGGAACAAGAAAGAGGGCAATATTAATTTGCTTGCCGTAAGTAAACGCCAACCTTTAGATAAAATTAAAGCTGCGCTTGATGCGGGGCATCGCCTGTTCGGAGAAAATAAAGTTCAAGAAGCTACCGAGCATTGGGCGGATATTAAGCATAGCTACCCTGATCTAAAGCTTCACCTTATCGGCGCATTGCAAACAAATAAAATTAAAGATGCACTTAAAATTTTTGATTGCATAGAAACTATTGATCGTGAGAAATTAGCGCGTAAGCTTGGTAGCGAGCTGAAATCACAAAATCGCTCTATTCCTTGCTTTATCCAAATTAATATTGGCGAGGAAGAACAGAAGAGCGGTATTTCTCCGCAAGAACTACCAGAATTTCTTAAATTTTGCCAAAATGATTGTTCGTTAGATATAGTTGGGCTTATGTGCATTCCTCCTGCGAATGAGCCAGCCGCGCTTTACTTTGCCTTGCTTGAAAAAATGGCAAAGCAGCATAATTTGCCTGAACTTAGCATGGGCATGTCTGCGGATTTTGAAAAAGCCATTCCCCTTGGCGCAACTTATATACGCGTTGGAACTGGTATCTTCGGGCAGCGCGAATCATAGTATTTTGACTTTATCTTAAGCGTAAACGGCGATCATACCCGCTGTGCGGCCATGCGCAAGCTCGGTGCGTTCATAAGCATGTTTATGATTTTCCTTATTTTGCATTTCCACTAAAGTGGGCATGGGGGTTTCTGCAAAAGCCAATAAGCTAGCGGGTAAATCTTCATATGCTTTATATTCATTATTAAAATCAGGAGCTTCTTTTTTACTTATTCCTGCAAAAGCAGTGACATTACCTATTACGTCTTTGCCAGTTTCTTCTTCTATAATTGCGTTAACAATACCGCTTGCTACGCCGATTGCTCCACCAAAAATACCGCCACCGATTATTTTGCTTATAGGTTTTATTTCATCACCGCTAAGGCTTCGGTAAGCCATATTCACAATAGGTATATGTTGCAAAGGATTTACCATATCGATCAGGTCTAAAAACCCAAATTCGTTATCTTGTTTAGAAGGGGTTATATTAATAATTTCAGGCTTTGGGCTGTATGATGATAATATATTATCAAAGCTTTCTTGCTTGATATTGGTAGTAGGGGCATCCCAAGAGGGAACAAAGCCGCCCATGCGCTCGTTTTTAACTTGATATATGTTGCGTTGGCTATGTGGGTTTTCAGTATTTTGGGCAATATTTTCCATGTTGGCTTTCCTCTCTTGTTTAAACAAAGCAATTTATATGCCATTATATTAAAATGAATATTGATAAAGAGATTCCAATAATTTATGCGAGCGTTAAAATATGCGATGTAATTCGCTCTTATCTGCAATCAAGCAAGCTAGACGGGCTTTGCGATATTAAAAACAGCAATAATAACGGTCTTATTATTCGTTATGCTGATCAAGAAAAAGAATATAATGCGCCAATAAGAATGGGTGAGCTGCTCGATCAGCTTATTTATTATAATAAATCAAGTGACGCTGCATGTATTAATTTTGATGGTGGATCGCTCGATATTAATCGAGGCATTTTTACAAATAAATTGAGTAAACAAATATCTTTGACGGAAAAAGAAACCGCTATTCTCTCGTTTCTTTATAAAAATAAAGGCAATATAGTTCCCCGCGCAGAGCTGTTACGCGCGGTTTGGGGATACGCTGATAATGTGCAAACCCATACTTTGGAAACTCATATATATCGCTTACGTCAAAAAATAGAGCAAGACCCCGCAAATCCCCAAATATTGATGACTAGGAATGATGGCTATTGCGTGCCGTTTTTGCATTCTTAACGGCTGTAATAATGCCGTTAATCAGTGCTTTTTCGCTGTTTACATTCAGGGATTTAACCCCGCAATCTTGCAATTGGCGTAAATCATTTATCAGTGAGTAGATATTCTTTAGCTCTGGCGAGGTGGCTGCTTCAATCTTTTTAACAGATCCGCGTGATGCTTTAGCCGCATGAATATAAGCGTTGCTAGCCTCTTTAGGCGGCATGGCTGGCGGCGGCATATCATTGCTTTGCTCATATTTAAGCCAAGGCGACAATGTGGGTTTAGGCGCAATCTTTTCATGATGCATATTTGAATCAAGGCGCGTTTCAAGGAAATCTTCTAAGAATAATATTAATGCTTTAACAGATATTGTGGTAAATTCTTCATCATTGAAAAGCTCGCCATCAAAATGTTTATTATGCGTGTTTTTATCTGATTTATTCAAGCTGTCACGTTTTTTCTCAAAACGAGCATCTGTAGCCTCGGATTTTAGAGGTTTTAACGCAGAGCTAATATTTTGAACCAAAGAAAACATAAATTTACACCAAAATTGCTCAATTAAGGCACTAACTATAACAAATCTTTGGTATTCTTGCAAATCAGGCGTTTTATTTATGCCTCCATTGCTTTAAAAGATAGATATAGTAGCTTGAACTAACAATCTGACACCGTCATCGCGAGCCGTAGGCGCGGCGATCTATAGCACCTCTTTGTGGACGCTAGATTGCCACGTCGCAAAAACTCCTCGCAATGACGTTAGTGTCTTATTTTAAACTGGAACCACTATATGAGCGTTATAAAGTCAATTAAACTCCATAATTTCAGATGTTACGATCAAATGTCATTGGCAGATTTATCGGCGGGCTTAATTGTGCTTTCGGGGGCAAATGGTGTTGGCAAAACCAATATTTTAGAAGCGGTATCGCTACTCTCCGCTGGGCGAGGGTTACGCGGCGCGCGCGCTAGTGAAATTCAAAAAAATGATGCGTCATCTCCTTGGGCTGTTTCTGCTAGCTTGAAAAACCACTATGATGAAGAGGTAAAGCTCGGCACGGGTATTGACCCTAACAGCCGCGCAGGAACGGAAAAGCGTATAGTGCGCATTAACGGAAATAATGTTAAATCTCAGGCTGAGCTAAGCAAATATCTGTCTTGCGTGTGGCTTACTCCGCAAATGGATCGCCTGTTTATGGATTCCAGTAGAGAGCGTCGTAAATTCCTCGATAGGCTGATCTTTGCGTTTGATGCGGGGCATTCAGGGCGCATTACCCGCTATGAAAATGCTTTGGCACAGCGTTCAAAATTGCTGCGAGAGGGCAAGAATGACAATGCATGGCTAACAGGGTTGGAACAGCAAATGGCTGAAATTGGCATTGCAATCGCTGCTGCGCGCCTTGATTTTGCCGATAGGCTGCAAGCTGCGTGCAAATCTGCCGATCACTCATATTTCCCGCTTGCGCATTTTCGGGTAAAGGGAACGATTGAGGAATTATTAAGTAATGCCCCCGCTTTAGAGATCGAAGATGCATTCAAATACCAGCTTGTGCAAAGCAGAGAGCGTGACGCGATAACTGGCGGCGCGGCAAGTGGCCCGCATAAATCAGACCTTGATGTTATCTATGCAGCAAAGAATATGAAGGCGGATCAATGTTCCACGGGAGAGCAAAAAGCCCTGCTAATCGGGTTAATATTGGCGCATGCTAAGCTGATAAAGGCGCAAAGGGGAGCTGCTCCGATATTGCTATTGGATGAAGTTGCTGCGCATTTAGATGATATGCGCCGCGCCGCGCTTTATGAGCTTTTACAAGATCTCGGGGCGCAAGTCTGGCTGACAGGTACACAGCGTAACTTATTCACTGCCATAGAGGGCAAAGCCCAGTTCTTAGAATTATAGAACGCTCTTCTAAATAAGTTTTGCAGAGCGTTCTATAAGGATTTTATTGAAGCTATTTCTTAGAATCTTTTTCCTGCAAAGCAGCACCAAGAATATCACCAAGGGAAGCTCCGCTTTCTGTAGAACCAAAGTCCTTCATAGCTTGCTTATCTTCGTCAATTTCATGCGCTTTAATGGAAAGCATTACTTTGCGTGATTTTCTATCAGCAGAAAGAACTTTTGCATCAACCTTTTCACCAACGGCGAAACGATCAGGGCGTTGTTCAGAGCGTTCACGGGAAAGATCAGATTTTCTGATTGTTCCTGTAACACCGTCATTCAACGTCACTTCCACTGAGCCAGATGTAATTTCTGATATAGTACAAGTCACAACCGCGCCTTTTACGATATCTTTCATCGAGCCTTCATATGGATCTGCGCTAAGAGCTTTGATGCTAAGAGCTACGCGTTCGCGCTCTGGATCAAGCTCCAGAATCTTCGCTTTAACAACATCGCCTTTATTGAAGCCTTTCAAAACATCTTCGCTTTGATCTTCCCATGAAATATCAGATAGGTGAACCATACCGTCAATTTCTTCTGTAAGTCCAACGAACAAGCCAAATTCTGTAATGTTACGGATTTCTCCTTCTATTACATCATCAACTTTGCTGTTTTGAGCAAAGTCTGTCCATGGGTTTTCTTGACACTGTTTAAGACCAAGTGAAATGCGGCGTTTTTCCATGTTAACTTCAAGAACAACCACTTCAACTTCTTGAGAAGTCGCTACGATTTTCCCTGGATGCACATTTTTCTTGGTCCATGACATTTCAGAAACATGAACAAGACCTTCAACACCGTCCTCAAGCTCAACAAACGCGCCATAATCGGCGATATTGCTAATGCGACCAGTGAATTTAGAGCCTTCAATATACTTATCTGCAACACTTTCCCAAGGATCAGATCCAAGCTGTTTTATGCCTAGAGATATACGCTGAGTTTCCTCATTAAAGCGGATAACCTGAACATCAACATTTTGACCAATTTGAAGAACTTCTGATGGGTGATTAACACGTTTCCATGAAATATCTGTAACATGCAACAAGCCATCAACACCGCCAAGATCAACGAACGCGCCGTAATCAGTGATGTTTTTCACTACGCCTTCAAGAACCTGACCTTCGGCTAGATTCTTCAAGATATCGCCACGTTGTTCCTGACGTGATTCTTCCAAAATAGAACGACGTGAAACAACAATATTTCCGCGGCTTCTATCCATTTTAAGAACATGGAAAGGCTGCGGCGTATCCATCAACGGAGTTATGTCACGAACTGGGCGGATATCAACTTGTGAACCTGGCAAGAACGCAACTGCGCCGCCAAGGTCAACAGTGAAACCACCTTTAACACGTCCAAAGATCGTGCCTGTTACGCGCTCACCTTTTTCATGCATTTTCTCTAGTTCAATCCAAACTTCTTCTCTACGTGCTTTTTCACGAGATAAAACAGACTCACCGTTTTTGTTTTCCATGCGTTCAACATAGACATCAACACTGTCTCCGATTTTGATTTCAGGGTCTTCCCCTGGCTTTGAAAACTCGAAACGAGCAATGCGGCCTTCAGATTTCAAACCAACATCAACGATGACATGATCATCCTCTAATGCGATTATAATACCCTTAACAACACTTCCTTCGAATTTTTCATTTTTTCCGATAGTTTCTCCGAGCAGAGCAGCGAACTCCTCTGCGTCGTCTCTATCAATTAAATTTGCGGCAACTTTAGCCATAATAATATTCCTTTCAGTATTCATAATAGTATTTACGCATTTCACCGATCTAGCAGCAAAACCATAAATACCATGTTTTAGGAGATACTCTCGCTAATGCGGGTAAAGTGTAATTCTAGCCAAATGCTTTTTTCGCATAAGTTAAGGCGTTTTCCAACATTTGAGCCTCGCTAAGATCACTGCTATCTATGATAGTCGCATCCTTTGCAGGCCTTAGTGGAGCTACCTTACGGCCAGAATCACGAGCGTCACGCGCACGCATATCCTCTAAAACGGCTTCATATGTAACGCTTTCTCCCTTTAATTGCAACTCTTTCATGCGTCTAGCTGCGCGAATTTCGCATTTTGCCGTGATATAGAGCTTTAATGGCGCGTCAGGGCATATCACTGTGCCGATATCACGGCCATCTAATATCACACCGTCAAGGCCATCTTTTGGGTTATTTGCAAAGTCTCTTTGCATATCTGTGAGGAAATCCCGCACGCTTTGAATGCTCGCTACCTTAGAGGCAGCCTCGCCGATTATCTCGGTTCTTAAATCAGGATTAGATAGTGGGTTCGCACTATGCAAATTAACCTGCAAAGCTTTACAGCCATCTAATGCATTATCCTCTACAGATGGCTCTTTGTCTTGCTCTAAAACTTCAAACGCCACCGCTCTATATAATGCGCCAGTATCCATATGCGCAAAGTTCAGCTCTCGCGCCAAATTCCGTGATAAAGTACCTTTCCCACTCGCCGCAGGGCCGTCAATAGCAATAATTTTTTTCATGAGAGATTATGTCCTTTTATTATTGATTATTATTAATACGTTGCTTTGCCCATTATGCCCAGTGCAAATATATTGACATATGATGATAGGAAGCTATTGGAAATAACAAGAGACCTTCCAAAAGCCTATGAAAATAATCCTGAATTGGTGGATAATTATGACATTAAACTTGTTCTAGCCCAAAGTTAACAGATTGTATCAGTTAGTGAATCTTAATTGATATAAACATATAAATTCAAGGACAAGCGGCTTCGTCGCCGTCGCTATCACCATTATATTCGGCAGATGATCTTATGGTCATGCGAATACGAAAACAAGTATAGCCGCTATCGCATTGAACTTCGGCGGGTGAATCGCTATCAAGATCAACAGCAGAGCCTGACGCATCAATAATATCAGTCTCACACTCACCAAATTGATCATCTAGCTTTTGCAATGCAGTATTAATAAAAGCATCTGTTTTATTAGTTTTAAGCCAGAAGAAAACCCCATCCAGCCCGTTATAATACTGCCAATCATCGAATAAATCTGGCGCGGAAGGAAGAAACTTACCCGATGTTCCGCCAAATATAAGCTCATGATTTTCATCATTACCACCGGGATTACCAGGGCATCTGATATCTTTAACAAGGCGGCCTGCGGTTGCGCCAATTATCGCAGTATTAAAGTGCGCTGAATTAGGCTTTATCGGGAAGTTACGCCTTGCATTTGGGTCTGTTCCTGATCCTGTAATATCAATAGATGTATCGCCCTTTTTATACAATAAAGCACATTCTTGAATGGCCGAGCGAATAGTAGAGGCTTGGCTTTTAATATTTGAAATGGTTCTAAAACTATTTTGTGATGATGTTTGCTGGGATGATGGCCGCATAAATGTAACAGTCAAAGCGGCAAGCAGCGCAATAGCAATTAGAATATAAACAAGTGCGCTTCCGCTCTGCCTATTATTTTGCGTTTTTGAATAATTTATATGCATATATTATTTATTTTATCTCTCAACAATAACGTGATAGTAAACAAAATCACCACCGCCCGCATTTTGGAAACAACCAAATGGCTGGCCATCAAATGCGCCTGAGCCATCATCTATATCTGGTTGATCTGATGTTGGCAGAATGTAATCATTAACGCCATCATCATACATACGAACAGAATATAACGCAGCCCTATCAGCATCTAAAACAGGGATTGCTGTTCCAAGGCCATGCTCATCATTTATTTTAGAGCAAAGAGCCTGCTTAATCCCTATTAAGTAAGCAATGATATCATTACCGCCAATGCCAGCAAGCCCAATATCAGGGACTTCTAAATTACCATTAAACACCCATTGCCCAGCAAGGCCTGACACCATGACATCCGCAGGGGCAGGATTATATGTTGAGCCACCACCAGCAGGGTGGAATACACCAATAGATGTTGAGTCTAAATTTGCATATTCTGATGGTCTATTAAATCTAATCTCACTAACCGCAGTGCCAGAAACTACTGTACGGAAAATAGCAGTACTAACCGAAGCTGGATATTGTGTAATTTGCGCACTACTAATAAGGTTTGTTTCGTTAC
>JAMONE010000269.1 GCA_027066695.1 Micavibrio sp.
ACGCCTTAGCGATAAGGGAATTGATATAGGCTGCGTCGTGCAAAAACGCGCCGCTATTTGGCAGAAAAAAGCTGAAAACCTAAGATATGCGCGGGAATTGGCAAAGCAATCACAAGCAACGCCAAGCGAGCTAGAAGCAAAAGGCGTACGTGTAAATAAAGACGGAGTAGCGCGCAGCGTCGCAGATTTATTGTCTTACCGCAATATAAGCTGGGATGATCTTGCCGCTATTTGGCCTGCGCTTGGTGATATTGCTCTTGATATCCGTGAGCAAATTGAAATTGACTCCCTTTATGCAGGATATATGGAGCGTCACGAAGCCGATATCGCGGCTTTCCGTAAAGATGAGAACCTTTTGCTGCCCAAGGATTTGGATTATAAGGGGGTTGGCTCTTTGTCTAATGAGGTTCGGCAAAAACTTGAGCTTGTTTCTCCGACAACGCTTGGCGAAGCCTCACGCATACCAGGTGTTACGCCCGCCGCCGTAATTGCGTTGCTGCGCCATGTGAAGAAGGGCGGATCGAGATGATTGATTTCTCCGATAAAGATTTAGCGAAGCTGGAAATATATCACGCGCTTTTGCTTAAATGGCAAAAAGCTATCAATATTGTTAGCAAAAAAACCATTGATGAAGCGTGGCATCGTCATTTCATAGACTCGGCGCAAATTGTAAAGCTTATTCCTGATGAGGTGAAGATATATGCTGATTTGGGCTGTGGCGGCGGCTTCCCTGGTTTAGTAATTGCAATCATGCGCCCTGATCTTGAGGTGCATTTGATCGAATCGGACGAGCGAAAATGCCAGTTTATGCGTACGGTTGCGCGTGAATGTGGCGCATCAGTTAACATACACACAACGCGCATTGAAAATGTCAGTGATGATGTGCTGCCTGATTTTGTGAGTGCGCGCGCATTATCATCATTAGTGCAGCTATTGGAATATTGTCAGCCATGGGCGGCGCGTAATAAGGGTTTAGAGCTGTGCTTTATGAAGGGCAGCCGCGCAGATGAGGAAATATCGCAAGCGCAGAAAACTTTTTCTTTTGAGTTTAAAGCCACACAAAGCATTACTGATAGCTCCGCCAAAATTTTATCTATAACTAAACTCACAAATAATTGTTAAGTTATTACTGTTTTTATTGTACTAAATACTCGAATCTCCCTAACATTAGAAAATTCAACATACTCGCTCACAAGATATAAGGAAATTACATAATGGATAACGAAGAAACATCAGGTCTTGGATTGGGTTTAAATGCGTTGTTTGATGAAGAGGACATCGCAGTATCAGATGATAATAGCGTTGATGAAATCATCGAAGAAATTGATGAGATTATTGAGGAAATTCAAGAAGATATTTCTGATGTTGCCGCAGAAATGGACACTGCTGCGACTTCGAATACCAGCGACACACGAAAACGTTATAATGTCGGGATAGCTCAGCTCTACCCGTCTCGTTTTCAGCCTCGAAATGTATTTTATGAGGAAAGTCTTAATGATCTTGCCGATTCGATTAAGCAATATGGCGTGCTTCAACCTTTATTGGTGCGCGAAGATCCTGAAAATCCTGATAATTATGAGATTATAGCTGGTGAGAGACGCTGGCGCGCGGCGCAAAAAGCGCAGCTTCATGATGTTCCCGTCGTTGTTTTAAGTATTAATGAGCTTGAAGCATTCAAGATAGCGCTAATTGAAAACCTCCAGCGTGAGGATTTAGACCCTATTGATGAGGCTTTGGGCTATAAAAAACTGTTAGAAAATTATGGGCAAACACAAGATGGCCTTGCCAAAGCGGTGGGTAAATCTCGCCCACATATTACCAATATGGTGCGACTTTTATCTTTACCAGATATCGTACAAGCACATCTAAGTGCCGGTGATTTATCCATGGGACATGCGCGCGCCCTTATTACTGCGCAAGACCCTGAAGGCTTGGCCAACCAGATTATTTCAAAGGGTTTAAGCGTTCGCCAAACCGAGAAATTTGCTGCCGAGAAGAAAGGCACGACACAACAAAGCCGCCCAAGAGCAGCTAGCCCTAGCCCTGCTTTAGATAACGCGCCCGCCACTTTGGAAAAAGATGCAGATACTTTGGCACTTGAAAATGATATGAGCAACGCTCTTGGTATGAATGTGAAAATCGATAGCCCAGATGGCCATAGCGGCAAACTCTCAATCGAGTTTAAATCTCTGGATCAATTAGACGAGCTATTGCATCGCTTGGCGCATTTCCCTGGCTCTCGCCTTAATGGGTGAGCTATGAAATTATAGAAACCTTACGCAAAGCAGGGGTTGAAATTATTGTCTAATGGTGCGCGTTAAAAAATAACCATGAATGAACATAAATTAACGCAAATAAAATTAATAAGAATCATTATTATTATTACAAAATTTATAATAACTTGAATTACTATATGATAGAAATGTGTAACTTTTGATTTAAGTTGTTATATTACTGATATTTACCATTTTAAAAAATCAAGAAGGGAAAAATGGTGGGCCTGGTCGGACTTGAACCAACGACCGATCCGTTATGAGCGGATTGCTCTAACCAACTGAGCTACAGGCCCTCTTTGAAACTAGGTTTCAAGACGTTTTTATGCAGCATCTCCCCCATAAAAGCAATATCTTTTATAAAACTATATGATAATATCTTAAAAAACTTAATAACGGATAAGATCGACATGCCCGCTAAAAAAATAAAATTCTTCGCTCCATTCATTTCAGCAGAAAAAAACCACCATATAGAAATAGTGCTAATCCACAAAGGAACATTCGAAAAATGGCTCTCAAAGCAAGATAGCAACGTTAAAACTCAAATTTCAGAGCAAGGCTTTAACGGTGATACGGGGCAAATATTTATTATCCGTGATAATAAAGGCAAGGCTAAGCAAGTTATTGCAGGCACAAGCGATACCCTAACAATATTGGATGGAAGTAAACTTTACGATGCTATTAAGGACGTATTTTCCTTGGATAAGCTTAAAAAATCCAGCTTTTACATTAAATCTGATGCAGATAACTTACATATTGGCTGGGGTTTGGCGGCTTATAAATTCAATCTATATAAAGATGACAGCAAGGATAAGAAGCCGCTTCTTATGATTTGTGATAGCGCAAATGAGAAACGCATAAAAGCTTTTGTCGAATCCATTTGCCTTATTAGAGATTTGATTAACACTCCCGCTAATGACATGGGGCCTGATGAACTTGAATCTGCGGCGCGCACACTTAGCGAAAAACATAAAACTTCACTAAGCGTTAAAAAAGATAAAGAGCTTATAGAGCAAAATTTTCCTATGATTTATGAAGTTGGAAAAGCAAGCCCACGCACCCCGCGTTTGTTGGAATTTACTTGGGGTAATAAAAAACATCCAAAAGTTACCCTTGTTGGTAAAGGCGTGTGCTTTGACACTGGCGGTCTGGATATTAAGCCATCACAATTCATGCTTACCATGAAAAAGGATATGGGCGGCGCGGCGCATGTTCTTGGCCTTGCCCACATGATTATGAGCCTTAAGCTGCCGATTAATTTGCGTGTGCTTATTCCTGCGGTTGAAAACTCTATTTCAGGTAATTCATATCGCCCATCCGATATTATAAACAGCCGCAAAGGCCTTAGCGTTGAGGTAGGTAATACCGATGCGGAAGGCCGCCTTGTTTTGGCTGATGCACTTAGCTATGCTTGCGAGGATAAGCCAGAGCTACTGATTGATTTTGCCACATTAACAGGTGCGGCGCGAATTGCATTAGGCTATGACTTGCCCGCAATATTTAGCAATAATGACGAAATAGCTCAAGCCATACAATCACAATCAGCCAGTGATGATGTTGATGATCCTGTGTGGCAACTGCCCTTGTGGCAGCCATATCGCAAAGATCTGGACAGTACGCTAGCAGATATAAGCAGCACAGGAACAGGGAAGGCTGGGGCAACAAATGCCGCGCTTTTCTTGCAGGAATTTATAACCAAAGACACGCCATGGATTCATATGGATGTCTATGCGTGGGAACAAACAGGAAAAGCAGGCCGTCCTAAAGGCGGCGCAGACACAGGAATGCGCGCGATATTTGCATTTTTGGAGGAACGCTACGGTAAGTATAGTGCTCATTAATGTGCAAATATTTACCCAAAGGCACTGATTTATCAGAGATTTTTTAAGAAATTTTACAAAGCACTCTATAATTACCCGTTAAGCTTGCTTAGGCTCATGATATAGATTAAATACTACTTACATAAAATTAATAAGAGCTAATTATAAGATGACAGAATATAAAATAGTTACAGTTCCCCATCCTGCGCTTAAGCAAAAGTCTAAAGCCGTTGAGACGGTTGATGATACTATTCGCAAACAAATGGATGGTATGTTAAAAACCATGTATGACGCGCCTGGTATTGGCCTTGCGGCAAATCAAGTTGGCATCTTAAACCGCGTGCTTGTTATGGATTTATCAAAACGTGATGAAGAGGAAAAGCCAAACCCCATTTGCATGGCTAATCCCGAGATAATATATGAAAGCGACGAATTAAGCCTTATGGAAGAAGGCTGCCTTTCCGTACCAAAACAATATGCCGATATAGAGCGTCCAAAAATTGTGCGTGTTAAATATCTCGATTATAACGGCAAAGAAGCTGAACTAGAAGCCGATAACTTGCTTTCACATTGTGTGCAACATGAAATAGATCATCTCGACGGCATATTATTTGTTGATTATCTCTCTACTTTAAAACGTAAGATGATTTTGAAAAGAATTGATAAATTGAAGAAACAAAACTTAATATAAAATGACAAACACACCACTTAAAATAGCCTTTATGGGCACTCCTGATTTTGCCGCGCATACCTTACGTGAGCTATGTAAGAGTGAGCATGAGGTTATGTGCGTGTACTCACAACCACCGCGTCCTAAAGGTCGAGGGCATAAAATGCAAAACTCGCCCGTGCATGATCTGGCAGAGCATAACAACATTCCCGTATATACGCCTAAATCTTTAAAGAAAAAAGAAGAGCAAGAAAAATTTGCCGCGCATAATGTTGATGTTGCAATTGTCGCAGCTTATGGATTGCTATTACCTGAAGCCATTTTAAATGCGCCAAAATACGGATGCTTGAATATTCATGGCTCGCTGCTACCACGCTGGCGCGGAGCTTCTCCAATTCAACAAGCCATATGGCACGGTGATGCAAAATCAGGTGTCACTATAATGCAAATGGATAAGGGGCTTGATACTGGCGCGATGATTGCCAAAGACGAGATCACATTAGGCGCGGATATGACAGCCACTAGCCTTCATGACTTATTGGCGCATATGGGCGCAAACCTTACTTTAGAAGTATTAGATATCTTAACCCGCGACAAAAAATTAATATCTGAAAAGCAAGATGATGCACTAGTAACCTACGCACATTTACTGAAAAAATCTGATGGTAATGTTGATTGGAAGCAAAATGCACTTCAAATAGACGCTCAAGTGCGCGCGCTTAATCCTTGGCCAGGCGTTTGGGCGGATATTGGCGGGCGCAAGTTCAAAATCCTTGAGGCCGAGCTTGATAACTACCAGCACGACAAACGATGTGGTGAGGTTTTATCAAAAGACGGTTTACTATCATGCGGACAAAATACAGCTCTAAAGCTCCTCAAAATCCAACCATCAGGTAAGCAGGCTATGGACTTTATCTCGGCAGTGAATGGCGGGTATATTGATGTCGAAAAGATTTTGTGATGAAGCGTTATAAACTGACAATTGAATATATGGGACGTGATTATGCGGGCTGGCAAAGACAAGCTGATGTTCCTTCTATCCAGCAAGCAATCGAAATTGCTATAGAGAAATTCTCTGGCCAAAAGACACACGTACAATGCACTGGGCGTACAGATGCAGGCGTACATGCACGCGGGCAAGTTGCCCATGTTGATCTTGATAATTTTACCAAGCCTATGGATGAGTACGCTATTTTGCGAGCGATAAACGCTATGCTGCAACCTCAACCGATTAGCATTATAAAGGTTGAAATTGTAGCAGAAGATTTCCATGCACGTTTTAATGCGGTTAATAAATTATATCAATATCGCATAGTAAACCGCACAGCTTTTCTAGCCGTTGATTGCGGGCTTGTCTGGCGCATTGGCAAGCATCTTAATGTTGAGGCCATGAGGGAAGCTGCTGCGCATTTACTAGGTAATCATGATTTTACGACTTTCAGAGATTCAGAATGTCAGGCAAAATCTCCGATAAAAACCCTAGATCGACTAGATATTATAGAACGCGATTATGATGGCTGCGGCGGCCGTGAGATTATATTTGAGACAGAAGGCAAATCATTCCTTCACCATCAAGTTCGTAATATGGTGGGAACGCTCTCGCTTGTTGGACTTGGTAAATGGCAGCCTAAAGACATATGCACTGCTCTTGAAGCAAAAGATCGTACAAAAGGCGGCCCTACAGCTCCCGCTGACGGACTGTATTTAACGCGCGTTGATTTCAAATGAACACCCCGCAGCAAGCAACGGGGTGTCGCGTCATTGCGAGAAACGTAGCGACGCGGCAATGACAAAACGCCCCAAGGGGCGGGGAATTAACCCAAAAAAGATTAAATTGCACAAAAAAAGAAGCCCCGGAACAAGTCGCGGGGCCTTTGAGGTTGGGGTGATAAGCTGACGAAACTACCAGATAGGTTCGTCAGCAGCGGGTTGAACCGTTCTCACTATAACGAGCAATTATTATTATTTTTGCGCCCGTCTATGAATTTTTACTTCCGCACGTTTTCGTGCAGTTTTTACCAAGGTTGCTGTAATGTACATTAAGAACATACAACAAGAAATAATTCCGATACCCTGTTCTATTTTTTTTCCCCTTAAATTTAGGCTTGTTACCTTTTGTTATTTTCAATACTAGCAGCATAATGCTGCCTTTGTCAAAAGATTATTAAAAAAATATAAATATAAAGCCATAGACCTTGCCCCTAGAATCAAAATATATTTAAATAATGGATAATCAAGAACGATATAAACGCCAAATTATCTTGCCTGAGGTTGGCAAAGACGGGCAGGAGAGAATTTCAAATGCTTCCGTGCTTGTTGTCGGGGCGGGCGGGCTTGGCTCTCCTGCATTATTATATTTGGCTGCGGCTGGGGTCGGTCATATTGGTATCATTGATTTTGATAATGTTGATAAAACAAATCTGCAACGTCAAATATTGTTTAGCACCAATGATATTGGCAGTAATAAAGCCATAACTGCGGCCAAGCGATTGCAGGCTCTTAACCCCGACATAAAGATAGAAGCCTTTGATGAAGAGCTTGACAATAACAATATAGAAGAGCTGTTTAACCGTTTTGACATGGTTATTGACGGAAGCGATAATTTTGCTACAAAATTTCTAATTAATGATGCTGCGGTAAAAACAAGCACTCCGTTTATTTATGGCTCTATATTAGGGTTTGACGGGCAGGTTTCAGTATTTGCTCATAGCGATGATGCGCCGTGCTATCGTTGTTTATTCCCTAACCCGCCCACAAGCTATATCCCCAATTGCGCACAAGCTGGCGTTATTGGCGCAGTAGCGGGAATAATTGGCACAACGCAAGCCATGGAAGCAATAAAGCTGATAGTAAATCACAAAAGCTTTAAACCATTAACAAGAAGGCTATGGATAATTGATATGCATTCCATGGAAAATCGCTTGTTAAGCATTAATAAAGACCCAGACTGCCCTGTTTGTAACAAAAATAAAGCTGATATTGAGCTTAGCTATAAATCTAGTATATGTGGCTTTATTCCTGAAATAACGCCTAGACAAGCAATGGAAAATACAAGCGCACTGCTTATTGATGTTCGTGAAAAAGATGAATGGGAATTGGGGCATATAAAAGGAGCGCGTCATATCGCCCTCTCATGGTTAGTAAAGGGCAATATCCCTGACATATCCAAAAGCCAAGAAATCATTCTATATTGTCAAAGGGGCATAAGAAGCAAGCAAGCTGCCACATTGTTGAAGAATTCTGGCTTCACTGATGTTACAAATATGAGCGGTGGCTATGGTGATTTTATTGCTATATAACGTTGCGCTGTGATATAGTGATGTATTCTATAACTTGAAGATAAGGGGTGTTTTATGTCTGATAATAAAGCTGACGTAACATTGGTTGGTAAATTTTCTGATGCAGATGTTAAATATGGTGGGTTAATAAAAGCATCTTTGGCTTTTGATGATAGGTTTAATAGCATAACTGTTGGCAAGCAAACATATAACTTTGTAGATTCTGATGGGCTATCAGCCACAGCGTTAGAGACATTAGAAGCACAAGAAAATACATTTGTTTTTGATGGTGATTTATCGAATTTAATAATTGAGTTAGATAAGCACGGAATATTAGCATTACCAATTCATGCGGATGATAAGAAAAAACTCACTGAAAACTTCATAGGGAGAGTTACTCCTGATTCTTTGGGTTAAAGAGATATTTTGTTGCCATATCGCTATGTTATGTGATACAAAGAGGCTATATAAAACAAACAAGGGAAATATTATGCCAGATAACCGTAATACTTATGCTCTGAGACGTGTAGAAATTGTTCCATTGCAAACTGTTTTTACTGGAGAGGCTGAGTCTAGAGGGTTTGATTTTACTCGTGATATTGGAAGGGTAGAAAGAATAGAACAAAATATGTCTAGTAACTATACATATGGCGGGTATCTTATTATGCACCTAAAGGATGGGAATAAAATTGCACATTATAATGGTGAAAAAGAATCTGGCTCACTTGAAACTTTTGTTGATACTCATATTGATGAAATAACAGGAAGCATAGCTGATATTAAAGTTATGGGTACTGGTGTTTCTGGACGGCCTCTTTTTCCTGATAGTGATAACAATACAAGCACTCTTGGTCAGTGCGCTTTGGCATTTAAAGCACATCATGAAGCAGACCCTGATTTGAGTGCTAATCGTAAACTTCCCGAAAGTCATGCTTCTGGATTATATTTGAACATGGGCGCTTAAAAACTTAACTATTTCTACTGGCTTTTTCGTCATGTCCAGAAGTGCCAAAGCGGTTTTCCAATATATCAAAGACATCGGATGGCGCAACGTTATGGTGGGCGAGCATAACCATCATGTGAAACATAAGGTCTGCGGCTTCGCCCCTGATATTGTTTTGTACATTTTCATCATCGGGAGTTTTATCGAGTAAATAAGCTTCATCAATAAATTCCTGCGCTTCTTCTAAAATCTTTCCCGCGATTTTTGGCGTGCCTTTTTCATATAGGCTCGCAACATAGGATTTTTCACCTGTCGCAACTTTACGTGCCTGTAAGATTTTGTAAATTTGGTCTAATATATGATGATTATCTTTGATCACGTAGCCATGCCCCCCAATAAACGCGCCGTTTACCTATATTTTCGCATAGCTTAAACCATGTACGTGTTAAAGGATAGAGCGTACGCGCCGCGCCCTCCAGCTTAAGAGTTTTATCAAATCGCGTGTCATTGCCAATTGTGCTTTCTTCCTCGGGATCAGGATATAAAGGCGCGGGATATAATACAAGCGTCTCTAGCCCTGTCTCCCAGCACCTACCTTGCAGCGTATCAATAGGCAGCCAGTTTCGTTCCATATGTTTAAGCATTATTTGTGCAGCTTTTAATGTTAAGGCATAGCCATGCGCTCCGCCTGGAGCAGTTGGCAGACGCGCAAATTGATAACGCGTATCGCCAAGCTTTGTAATTTTTCTGCATCCTCGCTTATATATTTTCTTACTACCGAGAAAGCGCACGACATCCCATTTTACGGATGTATTTATCATTGCGCCAAGGGCTTGTTTAAAGTCATTTTCAAAGATAACATCATCTTCCAAAATAACAGCAACAGGGATTTGCTCATCCACCATTTTTGCGAATATTTTACGATGAGATAGCAAGCATCCAACCTCGCCCTTAGTCATATCACGCCCAAAATAACGCTTTCTTTTGACGCTGTCATAAACGGCGGAGATTTCCGTATCATTCATGTCGCAGCCATTTACCCCTTCTATGAAGATGCCTTCCAGCCCTGCTTTTTTAAGACGCGCATCAATTGCTTTGCGGCGAGTTGTGTCTTTTTGCATATTGATAATAAATATAGGAGGTAGATTTTCCGCGCCCATTTTTAGATCAGTCCTTGTAAAGATCGAATGGGTGAGGGTATTTTTCTTCTTCAGGAGTATTTTTTATACGGAAAATTTCTTCGTGCCATGGAGCAACATAATCCCATAACATGTGTTCCTCATTGCCTTCATATGAGCGAACATTACATTTTAAATAGGCAACCTCACCAACCATAAGCCAATGATTATTAGGGCTTGTTGTAACTGGATGTTTGTAATTCACTTTAGAAATACGCACATGCACGACTAGGGTTGCCTCGAAATCTTCATTTTCATATGGGATTTTGCTTAAAATTGCAGCATTTTGTGTTTCATTTAATGACATGTTTGAAAACATAGCTAAACGATTTATAACTAAGGATAGTGTATCTTTGCCATAAGGATAGTTGAATGTTGGGGTGTACTCTTTAGATGTATCGAAAAAATTAAATAATATTCGCGGCTTTTTCCCATCTACAGAAGGAATATATTTTGCCAAGACATTAATTTTTAATTCGAGGAGATCTATATCTTGATCATATAAACCATAGCCACCCCCCAAGCGCATTGTTTCTTGCAGCAGGTAATTTTCCTGCTCTCTAGGTGATAAGGTGTTATATGTGTGTTTAGAGCTTATCCAATATTCGTAATCGGGAGAAGTTCCAAGGGCGCGAAAAAATGCAAAGACAGCCTTTTCCTTAGATGTTACTCTGGTAGTGAAAGAGTTTGAAGCATCCGCAGGAATTACTTGCATCAAAATAAGCAGAGGTAAAATTATATAAAATAGAATTTTTTTTTTGAGCATATTACATTTTAAACAATTAATTAAACATAGCGATATAATGACTGATAAAGATAAGAAAAGCCAGAGCAAACATAATAAAAAAGATGCTGACAGCAATATATGGGATGACATGATGGCAGATGTAACCCCGTTAAGGGGTAGGGATAAAATTGAAATTCAAAAGAAAAACATCAATAATTCTCCGTCTGAAATCTGTAAAGAGCCTTTTTCTACTGATAACTATAAACACACACATACTCCGCCGCAGCATAAAAGCAATGAGATAGATCACAAAACAGCTACGCGCCTTAGGCGTGGGCAAATGTCAATTGAGGCGCGGCTTGATTTGCATGGTATGACGCAAAATCAGGCATATGATGCATTATTATCGTTTATTTTGTGCGCTCATTCTAACAAAAAACGCTGTGTACTTGTAATTACGGGTAAAGGAAATAAATATGGAAGTGAAGATATCGGGGTTTTAAAGCAAAAAACTCCCGAATGGCTAAACAGCTCCCCGCTCCAGCAATATATATTGAAAATTCAGCCCGCCCGCCCAAATCACGGCGGCGATGGTGCGCTATATGTGCTTTTAAGACGAAACAGAGATTAGGGGCATTATCCATTAAAAATGCTGTGGATATTTCTGTGGATATCTGCTAGGTTAGTGATGTAGTTATTCATATCCGCACATCCTTTTCCTTGTTTGAGTATTCCACATGACCCGTAATAATATAAAAATAGCACCCTCTATCCTTTCTGCCGATTTCTCGAAATTGGGCGAGGAAGTATCCGCCATTGACAAAGCGGGCGCAGATTACATCCATATTGATGTGATGGATGGGCATTTTGTGCCAAATATAACCTTTGGTGCGCCTGTGGTTAAATCTATTCGTAAATGCACGGACAAGGTTTTCGATGTTCATTTGATGATTTCACCTGTTGATTACTTGATTGACGATTTTGTTGATGCAGGCGCGGATATTATTACCGTTCATGAGGAAGCGGGAGCGCATCTACACCGCAGTTTACAGCATATAAAGGCCAAGGGCGTTAAGGCTGGTGTATCTTTAAACCCGCACACACCGCTTGAGGCCATCAAGCATGTTATGGATATGGTTGATATGATTTTAATCATGACGGTAAATCCGGGTTTTGGCGGGCAGAGCTTTATCCCCTTGCTTGATAAAATATCCGATGCACGTCGTATGATTAATAATGAGGGGCGAGATATTGATTTAGAAGTGGATGGCGGGGTTAATTCAGATACGGCAAAACAAGCTATAGCAGCAGGAGCAAATGTTTTAGTTGCAGGCAGCGCAGTATTTAAGGGCGATGCAAGCGCGTACGCTGATAATATTAATGCTTTAAGATCGTAAGAATAAGGAAATATTATGGTTTTTCATATGATCGAAAATTTAAAAAACAAAGCCAGCCATATGGCCTATAACAGCTTTTTATATAATTGGAGCTTAAGCGAAAGCCCCCCTGACAGGCTGATTGTAAGGCCAGTTGACCCATGGCCAGGTGACCTTGAAAAAGCACAACATCTGCTTGATGCCGCAGGGGTCGGCGCACGTACAGGTGCAAAATGGTGCGGTGAATGGTGGACACCCGAAGATGGTGATAATATATGGCTCTCACATATGCATGGCTTTACATGGCTGCGTGACCTGCGCGCTCTTGACGGCGGATTATCGCGTGAGCAAGGCCGCCTAATGATTGAAAGCTGGATTGATTGCAATGATAATTGGCAAATAGATAGTTGGCGTGGTGATTTAATCGGTTGCAGACTTGCTATGTGGATTTGTCATTACGAGTTTTTCTGCGCTAATGCCAGTGAAGAATTTGAGGATAAATTCTTATCATCTATTGTTAAGCAAGCCAAACATCTAAGCAATGCTTTGGATAAATCGCACGGCATTGCACGGCTTGAGGCTATAAAAGGATTGCTTTATGCGGCAATTGCTCTTGATGGGCATGAAAAATGGATTGAACAAGCATTAAATGCGTTGAAAATAGAGGCAAACAGCCAGATATTACCTGATGGCGGCCATGCTTCGCGCAGCCCTGCTATATTGCTTGATGCGCTTGAGATTATGGTTGATTTGCGTATAGCATTACAAGCTGGCGGTTATCCCGCTCCTGAATTTCTTGGTGATGTGATTGATAATATGAGCGGCGCACTTAGGCTGCTGCGCTATAATGATCGCAAGCTTGCCTTGTTTAATGGCGGGCAAGAGGGAGATAATGCTGCGATTAACTTAATTCTGGCGCAAGCAGGAGCGCATAAAAAACCGCCAAAAAGCCTGAAAGACAGCGGGTATGAGCGTTTAGAGCTAGGGCGATCTATGCTGGTTATGGATGTTGGTAAGATAGCCGATGCGTCATATGATGAACACGCGCACGCATCTGCGCTGGGTTTTGAGTTTTGCTATGGTAAAAACCGTTTATTTGTTTCTTGCGGCTCTCACCCTGTGTCTGAGGAATGGCGCGATGCTATGCGCTTTACTGGCGCACATAACAGTGTATGCCTCGATTATCGTAATTCTTGCGAGATTAAAAAGGATGGGCATTTCGGGCGTAAAATCATGCAAAGCACTATTCATCGCGAGGAAACAAAGGATGCCGCTCTTCTTATCGCATCCCATGATGGCTATGTCCCGCTTAACGGAATTACTCATACTCGTAAAATTTATCTGGCGGATGAAGGGCATGATTTGCGCGGCGAAGATATGCTCTCATGTGCGTTTGAACTTACCAAGCCTGTTGAAACTGCCATAAGATTTCACCTTCATCCCAGTGTTAGCTGCTCGTTCATTAATGATGGGCAAGAGATTTTACTGCGGATGCCAGGCGGCGTTGGTTGGCGTTTTTCTCGCTCAGCAGGGGGCTTGGCATTAGAAGATAGCCTGTATTTGGGCAGCGGCATTACCCCGCGCAAAACCAAACAAATCGTGATTTATGGCCAAATGAGCGAAGACGAAGCCTGCGTTAAATGGACGCTAAAACGTGAAATGTAATATTTAGTCAATAAAAATCTCTTGCAAAAAATAAATCTATGAGTTACACGTAATATATGAATAATTTGAATGTACTCAGCGTTGTCCTTTTACCTGTCGTCCTTGTGGATGAGGGGGGCTTGCGCGTGTAAATTTACACAAAAATTCAAACGCAAACGCTCCTCTTAATAAGACGGGGCGTTTTTTTATATTTAAAATAGCAAAGAATTAAGCTAGTTTACGATTACCAAAAACGAGAGATAAATAAATGAACATTATAAAAGCCGCACAAAAGCAAAGCAAAGCAATTAAAAAATCCAAAGCCATTGAGATGAACGGCGCGGAGATGGTGTTGCAATCCCTTGTAGATCAAGGCGTTGATACTATTTTCGGCTATCCTGGCGGCGCGGTGCTACCGATTTATGATGCACTTTATCAGCAAGATAGGATCAAACATATCCTTGTTCGCCATGAACAAGCAGCCTTGCACGCAGCCGAAGGCTATGCGCGTTCTACTGGCAAAGTTGGTTGTGCGCTTGTAACTTCTGGCCCAGGCGCGACAAATGCAGTAACGGGATTAACTGACGCTCTGCTTGATTCTATCCCTATTATTTGTATATCAGGCCAAGTTCCGACATTTTTAATCGGAACAGACGCATTCCAAGAAGCTGACACTGTTGGCATTACTCGTCCATGTACAAAGCATAATTTTTTAGTAAAGAATGTAGCCGAGCTATCTAGTACAATTCATGAGGCATTTCATGTTGCTAGAACTGGTCGCCCCGGCCCTGTTTTAATTGATATTCCAAAAGACATCCAATTCGCTAATGGCGACTATGTAGGTAAAAATGAGGTGATAATACATACTCATTACAAGCCAAATACCAAGCCAGATATGGCCGCGATAGAAAAAGCGGTAGAGCTGATGGCTAATGCAAAATGCCCTGTATTTTATACTGGCGGTGGCGTTATAAATGCAGGAAGCGAGGCAAGCAAATTATTGCGTGAGCTTGTGCGTGAGACAGGCTTTCCAATAACCAGCACATTAATGGGGCTTGGCGCATATCCCGCAAACGATGACCAATGGCTTGGAATGCTTGGAATGCACGGAACTTTCGAAGCCAACTGGGCGATGCATGATTGTGATGTTATGATTAATATCGGCGCACGTTTTGATGATCGGGTAACGGGAAATATTGCTAAATTCTCGCCAAATTCAACAAAAATCCATGTTGATATTGATGCGAGTAACATTAATAAAACCGTAGCTATTGACCTGCCAATCGTTGCGGATGCAAAAGAAACCATCAAAGCAATGCTTAGCGTTTGGCGCAAAAAAGGCTATAAGGCGGATCAAGCGGCGATCAAAGCTTGGTGGGAGCGCATTGAAAAATGGCGTGCTATTAACTGCCTTGCATATAAAAAGCATGAGACAATTATAAAGCCTCAATATGCGCTAGAACGGTTGCAGCACTTCATAGATCAAGATAGCCGCAAAACCTATATCACAACGGAAGTTGGCCAGCATCAAATGTGGGCGGCGCAGTTCCTTAAATTCGAAGAGCCTAATCGCCTTATGACTTCAGGCGGGCTTGGAACTATGGGTTACGGCCTTCCTGCGGCAATTGGCACGCAATTAGCTCACCCTGATGCACTTACTATTTGCGTAGCGGGCGAGGCCTCTATCCAAATGAATATTCAAGAGCTTTCAACCGCTATTCAATATAATTTGCCAGTTAAGATCTTTATCCTGAATAATCAGTGGATGGGAATGGTGCGCCAATGGCAAGAGCTTTTGCATGGTGAGCGTTATTCCGAAACTTATACCGAGGCTCTGCCTGATTTCATTAAGCTAGCAGAAGCTTATGGCGGCGTAGGTTTACGCGTGGATAATGTTGATAAACTTGACGGCGTTATCGAGGAAATGATGCAAACCAAATGCCTTACAATTGTGGATGTTTGCGTAGATGAAAAGGAAAACTGTTTCCCGATGATCCCTTCAGGCAAAGCACATAATGAGATGATTTTGTCGCCTGATGCGGAAAAATTTGATAAGAGCTTGGTTTAAACAAAATAATGCATAAGCGCAGCTATATCCACTACATCGCCTTTGCCGTGCTTATGCTCTGCCTTGTGCCATGGCTAAACACTTACCTTACGCAAATGGTTAATGTTGATATCGCTTTTCTAACTCTATCGGCTGAGCGTTTATTAGCTGGTGAGCTGATGAGCGTAGCATATTACGATACTAACCTACCGCTTAGCATTATTGTGCAAGTGCCGCCTGCTCTGCTTTCTAAGCTAACGCAAATACCGCTCTACAGCTCAATAACTATATATATAGTGACGCTGTTAACCCTATCAAGCATTGCTACTTACCTACTATTAAGAAAAATTCCGAAGCTTTCAAAAGAGCAAGCCTTTATTATAATTTGCACATTTATCGCTATAAACACGGTTATGACAGGTTATGATTTTGGACAAAAAGACCATCTTTTAGGAATGGCTCTATTCCCCCTCGTCTTGGCGCAAATCCTTATAACCATGCGCATTAATATAAACACAACCCTAAAATGGTCAGTATTATTGGCGGGGAGTTTATTCATTCTGCTAAAGCCGCATTATGGCTTAATTCCTGCGGCAATATTCTTGCACCGCATAGCATATCAACGCCGCCTAAATATTTTCAAAGACCCTGATTTTCTGTGTCTGGCAGGAATGGCTATTGCTTATATTAGCGTTATTTACTTGTTCTTCAATGATTTCATAACCGTTATTCTGCCTGATATCATAAGTTTTTATGCCGCAGATATTTCTAGCGACATTGTAGCGATGGGCGCAATGATAGCAATATTACCTATTATATGCGCATGGGTATCTTTGTTCATATTCAAAGACTTACCCAAGATAACCGCCGCCCTTTTCATTATAAGCACCCTGTGTTTAATTCCATTCATAATGCAAGGCAAAGGCTGGCTATACCACTTACTACCCGCTAGCATAGTTTTTTCATGCGCTTTTATTATGCTGTTTGAACGTTTTATGCGACATATATTTAATGACTCTAAAGCTGCAAGCTTTTTCGTTACCTTTATCAGCTTAATATCTATTGTCGTTTATAATGGAATAACCCCGCCTAATAAACCAACTCATAGCGAATATAAAAATCTGGAATTTACCAAAATTATAAATGAATGTGCCGATATAAATGAAGGTAAATGCCCATTTTTAATATGGCATGATATGATTAATATGCCGCATGAGCTATCCATTTATACTGGCCAAACTCACGCATCACGCTTTCCGATTATGTGGTTTATGCCATATCTCATGAACAATGAAAGCAATGAGGGAGTATTGAAATACACAAACATGATTGCGCGCGATTTTGAAAAATATAACCCTGAAATTATTTTTGTAGGACATTTTCCAAGCCTTAGTGATGCCAATAAATCATTTAATTTCCGAGATTATTTCATTAAAAATGATCTTGAGCTTAAAAACATATGGAATAATTATAATTTCGAGCGCACAATATCCATTGATCGCATAGAATATATGGGGCAAAAGAAACCAAATGAAGATCTTATTAACTACGATTTATACAGAAGAAAACAGGATATAAAGCAATGAATAATCCAAAAACTAAAAGAGTAAAAAAATACAAAAGCGTTTACGCGCAGCCACCTGCTCAAGAAGCAAATGAATCGCATATTCTTGCTATTTTAGTGAATAATGAACCAGGAGTTTTAGCACGTGTAATCGGTCTTTACTCTGGTCGTGGCTATAATATCGAAAGCTTAACCGTTGCCGAAACAAATCACAGTGAGCATCTATCGCGCATCACAATAGTATGCAACGGAACGCCCGCAGTTATTGAGCAAATCAAATCCCAGCTAGAACGCCTAGTCCCTGTTTTAGAAGTATCAGACCTTACGGTTGAGTGTAAATATATTGAGCGCGAACTTGCCCTTATAAAAGTCGCTTGCACTGGCGATAAACGCATCGAGGCACTACGCACAGCCGATATATTCCGCGCACGCGCAGTTGACAGCACGCTTGAATCATTCGTGTTTGAAGTCACTGGAACGGCTGAAAAAATAAACGCCTTTATAGACCTTATGACAGCTTTAGGATTAGTCGATGTCAGCCGCACAGGCATAGCCGCAATCGCCAGAGGCAGCAAAGCTATTGGAGCATAGATACGTAAACTTTTGATGCCTTGCTCTAAAGGGACGGAGTTATCTTGCGCCAACGCCCGTATTTTGGGTAATGGCTGGCTCTGTCGAGACATGGCGGATATCAGCGAATGGATCATTGTAATCACTATCATTGCTTGCATCGGTCATATCATTCATATTTGTTTTAATGGGATCATCACCCCAGCTTTTTATTGCATCAAATGCTTTAGCAAATCGTGTTTTGTTTCTGTGCGGCACTGGCTCAACTTCCGAAGGAGTATTACCACCACTTCTTATGCGGCCTGTAGGATCGCTCTTATCACCTGATGTTTTTCCATAGTCAAGAGCCTTCCAGTTGCTTGCGCTCGCAACCAAACGATGCCCATAGGAATTAGCATATTCGGTAGTTTCTTTTGTTGAAACCGCACCGTAAACAGTTGATAGAGCATTTCTTTGACTAATAGAGCCACCATTACCATCAGGAGTAATTGCAATCATGCCAACAAACCCATCCATTATATTACCTGATTGAATCTCCTTAAGACCGGGTTCACGCTTATAAAAGGCAAGTACATCGTCTAAACGAATTTTATCAGATAATGGTGAGTTGACCTTTTGCCCTAAACCTACAACGCGACCTTGATCCCTATGATCATCCATAGACATGATATTATCATTATCATAAATAATGCTAATATTAAGTGTATCGCCGAACTTAACAGCAACCGCAGTACGAGGCAAACCAGCGCCCTCGATACCAAATGCTTTAAGATCCATAATCATGGTTCTTGATGATTGAACGCTAGTACCTTTTTCAATTCCACTATGTTTTTCGAATATGGCTTCTAAATCTACATTAAAATTATCTTTTAAATACTTGCCTTGCGCCCCAGTAAGCCTGCATAGCTCAACAAAAGCTCTAGGGTTATCGCCGCTACAATCAGTTGAGCATTCATTAAAGGCCTTTGATAATGTTTTAGGTGCTTCTTCTTTTGCCATCTCAACCGTAAGGCCAGGGCGATCTAGGCAAAGAACCTCATTTATAACGTCTTCAATCCCTTTTTGAGATTTGAATTTAAAGTTATATAGCTCTAATAATTCTGCTGTGATGTTTTTGTCATATATAGTTCCGCCATTTTCACCAAGATAATTTTTTATCTCAAGAACTTTGTAAGTGTCATTATACGGATCAGTATCGCCATCGCCGTCATTTTTAACGCGAACTATGGCATATACGGAATCATTTTCTGGGGCGTTTGGATATAATGGGTTATTTTTAGAGAATACTGGAATATCGCATTCTTTTTCAACATTTTGTCTGTTTGTTTCACCATTATATTTATAATTAAGATATTGTTCGCGCAGGGAATTAGGGTCATTAACCTCATCACCATATTCAAATGTTTCGCCAACGGCAACATCAATAATATCATTATTTTGCGCAATAACCACATCAGGTGTTAGAGCAAAATTAATATCCAGCTTAACTTGAGTATCTAAAATTGATTGATCCAAAACGCTATATTTTACACTATCGCCAGCGAGTTTATCGTATTTATCGGTTGATTTAAAGTCCTCTGCAAGCTCGGTAAGGGCTGCGCTCATTGCTTCTATTTTTGCTGTGTCCACGCCATTTGCTACCATATAAGTTTTAAGCTGTGGAAGTAGTACATGTATATTATCGGTTGTTAATTTATGCTCAAGCCCGTCAAATTCGGCCTTGGTTACACCGCCATCCTCTTCGTTTAAATGATGTATCTGCGCAAGCAATAGAGCTTCTTCAAGTGCCATGCTGGTCTTACGTGTTGCGGTATCTGTGAACACGCCATCACTATTTTTCATCTCATCTTCGGTAACATGCAAATCAAGATCAGCTAGTGCGGCTTGAATATCATCAACGCGACCATGGGAATAACGCATGGGGCCTTGGTTGTATGACTTCGTATCATCTGTAAAATCAAAAGTGATCTGACCATTCGGATCAGTCGGGGCAGCCTTTGCTGTATTCGTCACGCCAGCAGCAGCGACAATTGCCGCCGCATCTGCTTCAGCTTTTGCTGCAATATCCGCAGGAATATGCTCTTTCATTTCTTTAGAAGCGGCAACACCAGCAGCAACTTTTTCATTTAACTGCTCAATAGTGATTTTTTGCCCATCTTTAAACAGCTTACCAGCCTCAACAATATAGCTTGAGAACGCAGCCTTAGCACCCTCGGGCCCTGCTGCTTTTGCTTTATCAAGGGCTTCTGTAAGGATTTT
>JAMONE010000270.1 GCA_027066695.1 Micavibrio sp.
ATCATAGGAAAACTCTACATCATTAAATGTAATATCAGGCGTTAGCGTTTCTAAAATAACAGGATTTTCTTTGTCCTTTATGCTCGATTGCCTATCAAGCATCTCAAATATTCGCTCTGTCGCGCCGAGGCCTATTTGCAATGTATTATTAAGCCGCGCAAGCTTTTTCATCGGCTCATAAGCAAGAGTGAACGCCGCAATAAACGAAGCCAAATTCCCTGGCGTTGTGCGCCCTGCTATCACCTCATATCCTCCATAAGCAATAATAGCGGCAAAAACCATCCCCACTAAAACCTCGTTAACAGGCGTGGACAGCGTCGATACTTGAACTGATTTTATGTTCAAATCCCGCACCCTATGTATTGCTTTAGAGACCTTTTTAATCTCGTGATTCTCCATCCGATACGCCTTGACTAGCCGTATTCCAAGGAATGCTTGCGAGAGCAGATCAGACAAGCTGCCAAGCTCATTTTGAATATGTTTGGAAATCTTACGTAGACGCTTACCTATGTAAATCACAAAAATAGACAGTAACGGAAAAACGATAAACGCAGCAAGCGTCAGCTTCCAGTCTCTAAAAAACATTAAGCCAATCAAAAATAATAAGGTAAACGCACTTTTACCCAAGCCTGTTAAACTGCCCGTAACAGCAGAGCGCATAACATTTACATCATTAACAACGCGAGATAGCAACTGCCCGCTTGGATTTGCGTGGAAGAATGCCATATCAAGGCGCATAAAATGGGCAAATAAATGATTTTGAACATCTGCAACAATGCTGTGGCCAACTTTATTCATCAAAATAGTGTGAACATATGTAGTAATCCCGCGCGCAGCAAAAGTCAGCGCAATCGCTACGGCCACAGGAATGATCATCTCAGGCTTGCCACCATATAAGACATCATCCAAAATTGGCTGCATAAGCGCGGCAATTAACGCCGTCATAGCAGCCGCAAAAGCCATAAAAAATACAGCAATAATAAGCTGCCCCCAATATGGAGATATGTAATCGCGCACAAGCCTTTTAATCAACTTAATAGTCTGAGACTCTAGCTTTTTATTTTTTTCTATATTTTTTGGCATTGCAGCAGCGATCACACTTATTAAATTAACGTCTGTGTGTTATAATGTAAAAACAAGAAATGTTAAAGATCAAACTATAATAAGGAAATATTGTGACTTTCAGTGTAGAAAACGGACAACCTGGTTTAGGTATAGCATTAGGCTCTGGCATGGCACGTGGCTTTGCCCATATTGGAGTGCTAAAAGTTCTTAACAAACATAATATTTACCCAACCATCGTTACAGGTACATCCATAGGCTCTGTTGTTGGGGGAAGTTATTTAGCAGGAAAACTTGACCTTCTTGAAGAATGGACAATGTCACTTAACCGCTTGAAAATTCTGTCATATCTGGATTTTCGTATCCGCAGCGCAGGTTTGGTTGGCGGAAAACGCCTAAGATATACGTTAAACCAACATTTCGATGGCATGTGCTTTGAGGATTTACCGCATACATTTGTTTGCATTGCCACCGACATTGTAACAGGCCATGAAGTTTGGCTTAGGAAAGGTGATCTTATGGATTCAATGATTGCTTCTTTTGCACTGCCTGGTGTATTTCCGCCCGTTAACCTCAATGGTCGAAACCTTGTTGATGGCGCGCTTGTAAATCCATGTCCGATATCACCATGTCAAGCTCTTGGAGCTAGAATGACGATCGCAGTTGACCTTAATACCGATCTTATCGGTAAGGCCACTAAACCTGGAACAAACTACCAAACCATCACAGGATTTGACATCTTTGACAGCAAGGATGTACCGCTAGAGCAGCAGAAAAAATTTAAAGCTTCATCACTATCACGCCGCTTGTTCCGCAGAGAGAAAAATGACCCCAGCTTATTCGGAGTAATGGTATCAGGGCTTGGCATTATGCAAGATCGCCTCACCCGCTCAAGATTAGCAGGAGAGCCACCCGATGTTCACCTAAGGCCATCCATCGGTCACATAGGTTTACTAGAATTTGAAAAAGCCGAGGAGCTTATAAGGCTGGGCGAGGAAGCGACGGAAAGAATCATTCCTGAAATAAAAGCCGCTATGTGCGTTCTTTTAAAAGAAGAGGTAGTCGAGGAATATATAAAAATGGAAGAAAACAGCAACTAAACTTCACGTCTTTTATGCTTACGATCAGGCAGAGCCTTACCCCAAACAAGGTCATCAACAAGGTAATTCGGGCGAATATTGTTATATTGACGCACCAAAATTTCTAACGATTTATCCACGTCAGATAAATCTTCGCACCCTTCAAATACAGAAGAGTGAAGCCCGCGCTTCACAAGGCATGTATCGATATTAACCAACGATCCACCCAATATATCATGCGCCATAGTATCACCAATCATAACTGTTTGGCCGGGATATATATCCTTGCTTTGAAGCAGCTTTATACAATGTTGAAAAATTGGTTGGTGCGGTTTTCCGATATATTCGACAATTCCGCCAAAGTCTTTATAACGCGCCGCAATTGTACCAGGCCCCATTATATTTTTACCCCCCATAATACCTAAGCTATCAGGATTTGCACAAATAGCTTTAAGATTATAACGCGCCGATTCTTTTAATAATGGCTCATAATCTTCTAATATTTTATTAGGCGCATCACTACCGCTAATAATTAAAAAATCCGCATCTTTTGGGTTTTCTACGACTTCAACATCAAGATTCTCAACAATTGTTCTGTCATTTCCTCGGCTTATTAAAATACATTTTTTACCAATATCTTTGAAATAACCCTCAGATTGATCATTCAGCCCCTGCCAAGTTACTTCACCCGAAGTTATAATCTTGCTATATAAATCAGAAGTAACACCAAGGTCATTCAAACGCTCTTCATTTGCTTGTGCGCGTTTTCCTGAATTAGAAAGGATAATCACATATTTATGACGCTCCTTCAGCTCTACCAAGCACTCAATAACGCCGTCATAAGCCTTTACACCATCATGCAAAACACCCCACTGATCTATAATAAAACCAGTATAGCTGTCGGATATATCGGAAATACCCACACAAAATTTTGTCTTACTTACTTTAGATGCACCGCTCAACGTTATATCCCCCTCAAATATTCTTGCATATTATGACACAAGATTAATTGTAATCAATAGAGTTTTACAAAATGTAAATTTTTATTTATTTTTAAGTGCTTGCACATATTTCTTAACGTCACTTTTAATTTCACTTTTAATTTCAGGAGCAAAAAGATATAGCGCAAACATAGCAACCAAAAACACCCCTGCCCCGACAAGCCATAGCAAAATCAGTTTTAAATCCGCACCAGCAACAGGGACGTTAAAGAAAACTATTTTATTAGCAATTCCTGCGATTGGCTCAAAGAAATCATTAATAGCTGCGTCAATATTGCTGTAGCTCATAAATAATCACCCCTCACAAATTGATTTGGATACCGCGTGACCAGAAAACGGCATCGCCGCCCATTTGCGCAAAGTATCATTATCCATCTGTGTAGCTTTTTCAATACGAGAGGCAAATTTACGACAAAAGATGTCAGGGCGCATCTCTGCCGCATCGTTAGATATTTTATTCGCAAATTCAGTTCTAAGTTTATGCAACGCTTTTTCAGGGTTTTTAGCATTATTCCTACGCATATATTCCATTAGAATTTTCTCATATGTAGCAAAAAGCTCTTCGTGTTTGGCTGTAAATTTTTTATGCTCCATATATAAATTATTACCGTTAGCATCCGCCATATGCGCGCAATTTAAACCAATAACCATAAGCTCGCTATGAATGCGAATACCCTGCTCTGCCTCGGCTTCAATGGGGGTATAGCATGACTCAGCGTAAGAAACACTTGGGAATGCCACTGCAATTAACAACAATAAAAACTTCATTTACTAACTTTCATAAACTCAAACAAGTGGCGTTAATAATTGCTCACCACTAAAATATGCATTCAAATTATCAATAACAAGTTGCCCCATTTCTGATCGCGTTTCAAGAGTTCCCCCTCCAACATGTGGGGATAATACAACATTATCCATCTTTATCATCTCTTGCGGCACATTCGGCTCATCCGCGAAAACATCAAGCCCCGCTCCTGCAATGGATTTATTATGTAGGGCTATGAGCAAATCCTGTTCATTAACAATGCTGCCCCGCGCGATATTAACCAGATACCCCTTAGAGCCTAAAGCATCGAGCACCTTATAATCAATAATATTTTTTGTATCTTCATTTGCCGCGCAAGCCACAACCAAGAAATCCGCCATACTCGCCATTTCAATTAGATTCTCATAATATTCATAAGGCGAATCTTTTTTACTGCGAGAATGATATATGACCTTCATATCAAATGCCAAAGCCCTGCTGGCTATAGCTTGACCGATTTTGCCAAGCCCTACAATCCCCACGGTTTTATCTGATAAAGCTGTCCCCATAGATGCTATAGAAGATTGCCAACGACCAACGCGCACATACATATCAGCCTCTACTGCTCGACGCGCTAGAGCTAGTATCAAAAATAACGCCATATCCGCTGTATCATTAGTTACAACATCAGGAGTATTTGTAACAATTATCTGACGCTCCTTAGCGGCAATTACATCTATATTATCAAACCCAACGCCATATTGCGCAATAATTTCAAGGCTAGGCAAAGCCTCCATTAAACGCTTGCTTACCCCCGCGCAATTATATGTGGAAACAATAGCGACAATTTCATCGCTTTTATCAATAATCACCTGATCGGGCGTGTGGCTTTCCCAAAGACGGATAAC
>JAMONE010000271.1 GCA_027066695.1 Micavibrio sp.
TCGCTAAATCCGCATTCGAGGCGAAGACAATCGGCTATTTCCGTGATAGTGACGGCATAAGCATGAATAGGGATCGCTTGCTCTATGATGCGAAGCAGCGCGCTATGGAATTGGCGAAAGATTATGTTGTTCCTGAAAAAGTGGATAACATAAGGCTCGGCGGAGCGGGAGCAAAAATGGCTCTTGAGCTTGCCGTATCAGATTTGCGTAAATCAGGCAAAGCCACGCCTTATGACGTGGTGGTGTCCGATCATCTCGCAACCGTGCTTTCAGGCGGGAGTGCAGATTACACCGAGACTTTAAGCGAGGATGACATGCTAAAGCTGGAGCTAACCGAGTTCATGAAATTGCTGCATAATGACGGCACGCTGGAACGCATCGAGCATATGCTTAGCACTGGTAAACCACTTAGGAATTAATAAATATTGTCATCTCGAATGAATATGAGAGAGCTTAAATATTGCAAGTCAGTAAGATCTCTCCATTACGTGTTCGAAATGACATTAATTTTTAATTCAAACTACTATATAATGCTTTGCATAACACCCCACCAGTTAGTGGCATATGAATACCAGTAGTGCTTGGCAAGGTTAAGGGCAAGCCTAATAATGAGCGCACGGCTAGATAGGCAAAACCTTCGGCCTCCGTAGCATCGCCGTTCCAGCCTAGATTATCTATAGGACTAACGCGCGTGCCAAGGGTTTTGACTAGACTTTTCATCATAAAATCATTCCTGCGACCTCCGCCTGCAACGTATATATGTGATGGTTTTGCGGGCAAATGATCCATAGCGCGCACAACGCCCATAACGCTCATCGCCAGCAAGGTTGCCATGCCGTCTGCATCCGATAAAACTGCTACAGGATCAATAGACCAGACATCACGGTCTAGTGATTTTGGCGGGGATTTGGTGAAATATGGGTGGGCTAGGAATTGCTCTACTATGCTCTCATTGACAACGCCCCCAGAGGCTAGCTTTCCGCCTTCATCAAAGGCTCGGCTAGTGCGCTTAAGCATAAAATCATCCATCAGCGCGTTAGCTGTGCCGCAGTCGAAGGCGATTAATTCACCAGAGCCGATATAAGTAATATTTGCAACCCCGCCTAAATTCAAAACAGCTACAGAGCTTTCATGCTCCGATAATAAAGCTTGATGATATAACGGTAATAAAGGTGCGCCTTGCCCACCTGCTTTAATATCGGCTTGGCGCATATCTGCGATAACATCAATGCCAACCGCCGCCGCCAAAGCCAATGCATCGCCAATTTGCCAAGTAAAACCATCATCAGGATTATGAGTAATCGTCTGCCCGTGAAAGCCAATAATATCAGCCGTCTCACCAAAAGCTTTAACCGCATCAATATGAGCTTGAGTAACCATCTTTTCCGCCTCCTCAACACAAGCATCACGGGCAGTTTTACCAAAGCAGCTACGCACCTTATCACGAATTTCAATATCATAAGGATACGCCATATAGCGCAAGGGCTGCACAAAGCCATGCCCATCACTTTCGATCAAAGCAACGTCGATCACACCATCTAGCGACGTTCCCGACATTAAACCAATTGCCCTATAGACTTTATGCTCGTTCATTAGTATATAATACCTTATATATGCTGTAGTGTTGTTAATTTTTAATTACGCTAGGCAGCCAAGGCAAGTAAAATTTTAGCGTATATTTTATACGTGAATTTTATGAAGTCCGAAGGATAACAACGCGTAAGTGAAAATGAATAATACTACCTATAAATCAGATTTTTTAAACATATTAGAAGAACGCGGATTTATCAATCAGTGTTCTGATTTTAATGCGCTAGATGCAAAACTATGCGAGGGTGTGCAGAGCGCGTATATCGGCTTTGATGCCACGGCGCAGAGCCTTCATATTGGCAACTTAACAGGCATTATGATGCTGCACTGGTTTCAAAAATGTGGGCATCGCCCGATTACTCTTATGGGCGGGGGAACGTCTAAAATCGGCGATCCTTCTTTTAAGGATGAGCAAAGAAAGCTCCTTACCGATGATGTGATTGAGGATAATATAAGACATATCCAAAACACATGTTTCAAGCAATTCCTTGCTTATAGTGACGAGCCAAACGGCGCGTTAATGGTTAATAATAATGATTGGCTCGATAGCCTATCATATCTTGCTTTCCTGCGTGATTACGGACGCTATTTCACCATTAACCGAATGATTGGCTTTGATAGCGTAAAATCACGACTTGAGCGCGAAAGCCCGCTTACCTTGCTTGAATTTAACTATATGGTCATGCAAGGCTATGATTTTTTAGAGCTTAATCGCCGCCACGGCACTATTTTGCAAATGGGTGGCTCTGACCAATGGGGTAATATTATTAACGGCGTTGACCTTGGGCATAAATCCGATAAAGTTAAGCTGTTCGCCTTAACTGCGCCGCTACTCACCACGCCTGATGGCAAGAAAATGGGCAAGACCCTTAATGGCGCGGTATGGCTTAATGCCGATATGCTAAGCCCTTATGATTATTACCAATATTGGCGCAATGTCGATGATATGATGGTGGGAACGCTGCTGCGTCGATTTACAACATTGCCGATAATGGAAATCCGTAAGTTGGAAACTCTGCAAGGCGCGGAAATCAACGAAGCCAAGAAAATTCTTGCATTCGACGCTACTAAAATTTGTCACGGCGAAGCCCTCGCTTATGACGCAGCGCAAACCGCACAAAAAGTGTTCGAGCAAGGCGGCATTGGCAGTGATCTGCCTAGCATCCAAATTCAAGGCACGCTGCTTAAAAGCGGAATAGGTATAATCGAGCTGTTGATTGAAGCTGGACTTTGCGATTCCAAGGGCGCAGCTAAACGCCTTATCCAAGGCGGCGGCGCACGCATCAACGGCGAACAAGTACAGCGCATCGACCAAAAAGCCTATATGGAAGACTTAACCAATGACGGCCATATCAAAATCTCTGCGGGTAAGAAAAAACATGCATTGGTGCGGATTTAGGATATGCTTTACATTATTTTAGCTATAATTTCTGAGCTAGGATTTATGTGCGTTACAATTTTAAATAAACGCCTTAGAAACAAAGGCATAGAAACCGTATCATTACTAGCTCTAGGAATATTTGCCCTTCCTATATGGATGTCCATCCTTACCTATTCAACATGGGAAAGTGCAGAAATAATTATTTCGCCAATGTACTTAGGCTGATTAATAAAATTGCTTAGAGGCAAATTATTGAAAGACTACAAGTACAGCCATTTTTCTTCCTTCGACATGTGCGGGAGTGTTCTATAATCACAACAATTTCATGCAAAGTGGATATAGTTCTTTTTCTTCGGCGAGGATGCGTTTTTCTATATTGCTGAATATAATATTTGTTTCAGAAATAAAGCTTGATTGATCTTCGTTTATTCTTGCAGGTGAAGACCATCTTGCAGAGTAGTCTTTTAATTTTTGTCCAGTGTTTAACATTTCAGATTGCAATTTTATTGCCATTATTTTTAGCTCTGGATTATTGGACGAAGCAGCTTTCGGGTAGATATTTTTATCTTCCATTATAAGATGGATAGACAGTCTTTCTATTAAATCAGATAGTAATTTTCTAACCTCTATAGCGTTTTTTACAATGTCGCCTTTTATTAATGCATTTATTTGCCTTATGGAATCCGAGATGTCTTTATGTTGGTTAATAAAAGATAACATATCCATATTTAGCGGGTCTTTTTTAGCGGGGTTTTGTGAAGTTAAATGTTCGTAAAATGATACTATTATTTTTATATGTTGTCCACTGTGGTTAGTGCTTCTAATCTGCTATAATGTGCTTGGAGTTAATCAATAATAATATAAGAGACATTCTATGACGCAGCTTAGTTTAACTATTGATCCATCTAGCGATGCTTTTAAGGTAAACCGAGCGGCTATGGATTTGTTGGTGGAAGAGCTTAATGTAATGCTTTCACAAATATATCTGGGCGGGGGCGAAAAATATCGGGATAAGCATGTTTCAAAAGGTAAGCTATTACCACGTGATCGTATAAATCAGCTTTTGGATGCTGGCTCGCCGTTTCTGGAGTTCTCGCCCTTGGCTGCGCATGGTGTTTATGATGCAGATATCCCCGCAGCTGGTATTATTACAGGCCTTGGTAGAGTTTCAGGTTTGGAAACGGTTATCATTTGTAATGATGCAACCGTTAAGGGCGGGACATATTATCCACTAACTGTGAAAAAGCATCTACGGGCGCAAGAAATTGCGTGGCATAATAATTTGCCATGCATCTATCTTGTAGATTCAGGCGGTGCTAACTTGCCTAATCAAGACGAAGTATTTGCAGATCGAGAGCATTTCGGGCGCATATTCTTTAATCAAGCGAATATGTCTGCCAAAGGAATCCCGCAAATTGCGGTTGTTATGGGTTCATGCACTGCGGGCGGTGCGTATGTTCCTGCAATGAGCGACGAGAGCATTATCGTTAAAGATCAAGCCACAATATTTCTTGCAGGCCCGCCACTTGTTAAGGCTGCCACTGGTGAAGAAGTCTCCGCCGAAGCTTTGGGCGGGGGCGATATTCACACCAGAGTATCAGGCGTTGCCGATCACTTGGCCGATAATGATGAACATGCATTAAAGCTTGCGCGAACAGCTATGAGTAATATAAACCGTGAAAAGCTCGGCAAAATCGCAGAGATAGAGCCGCGCGCGCCATTATATGATCCGCAAGATATTTACGGCGTTATACCAAGTGATTTGAAAACGGCGTATGATGTGCGCGATATTATAGCTCATCTGGTTGACGGCAGTGAAT
>JAMONE010000272.1 GCA_027066695.1 Micavibrio sp.
GCTCTATCGCGGGAGGGATGCTTGCTCCATTTAGCGAGATCGAAGCCCTGCCTATGAAATTCGTGCAAGCGGGCCTTAAGGGCATTGAGTTTTGGCGTGAAAATCTTGGCGAAGATTTTTCTGATTGCTTGCAAGATACGGGAAGTTTGTTCATTGCTCACCCTGAGGATAAACATATGCTAGAGCGTTTTGCCCAGCATCTACCAACCGTTTCCGATAATTGGGAATGGGTAGATGCCCGCCGCATGGCAGAGCTAGAGCCTTGCATTGAAAATAAATTCGGACGCGGACTTTATATTCCGCAAGAAGCAAACATAAACCCCTTACAGGCGTTAGAGGCTCTGGCAAAAAAGATACAACAGCTTGGCGGTAGAATTATTAAACAAGAGGCCAATCCAAAAGAGCTGGCAAAGGAATTTGATTGGGTGATTGATTGCCGTGGCTATGTTCAAAATATTGACAGTGATTTGCGTGGCATTAAGGGTGAAATTATTTTATTGGAGAATAAAGAGTTCTCGTTAAAACGTCCTGTACGTCTTATGCATCCGCGCTATCCTTTATATATTATTCCGCGCCCGAATAATATTTTTGCTGTGGGCGCAAGTGTAATAGAAAACTCTAATGAAGATGATGGCTTGGTGTTCCTACGTTCTGCGATGGAGCTGTTAAGCGCGGCTTACAGCCTCCACCCTAGCTTTGGCGAAGCAAAGATAATTGATATGTCCTCTGCTATACGCCCTGCTTATTTAGACAATCTGCCGCGTATAAAAATTAATGGAGAAGACAAATATATCAGATGTAACGGCCTTTTCCGCCATGGCTATCTTCTCTCTCCAGTAATCGGAAACTGTGTTGCTCATTACCTTGAAACAGGCGAAGAAAACGAGGATTTTGCATTATTTTCAGGGCAGTTTAATTCTATGCCCTAAATGATATTATAAAATACCAGCACGGTGTACGTGTCTATAAGGCCTTGTTATTGTTGTAAAGTAAGCCCATAACTACTCTTTTTTTGATTTACTCATCATCATTGAGAAAATAAACCCTGCTGCTAATGCTGTTATAGTAACAGTTAAGGATACGTTTGGAGATATATGTTGTCCAGAAAAGCCATTATAAAAGACTTTCCCGCCGATAAAAATTAGAACTGCGGATATTGCATATTTCATAAGCTCAAAGCGAGCAATTACATTTTCAACGGCAAAGAACAGCGCACGCAAGCCAAGCACAGCAAAGATATTGCTTGTAAAGACAATAAATGTATCTGTTGTAACAGAAAGAGCCGCAGGTATAGAATCGACGGCAAATATAACATCGCTGATCTCAATCACGATTAATGCAAGCAATAGGGGCGTTGCAAAATACTTGGCTTTTCCGTCTTTTACTTCGTCAGCAGTGCATTTATCTCTATGAACAATAAATTTATTCCCATGAACTTTAGAGGTGAATGCAAAATGCTTTTTTAAGAAGAGTACAAGCGGCTTTTGCTCAAAATCACCGAGGTCATCATCGTCATTCATAAGGATCATTTTTATGCCTGTATAAATTAAAATGGCAGCAAAGATATAAAGCACCCAGTCAAAATTATGAACAAGAGCCGAGCCTGCAACGATCATAATACCACGCAGCAAGATAACCCCGATAATTCCCCAAATCAGAATTTTATGCTGGTATTGTCTCGGAATAGCAAAGGTGGAAAATATAACCGACATAACGAATAAATTATCAAGGGATAGGCTTTTCTCCAGAATATAGACTGTATAATAATCCATAGCACTATCCGCGCCAAAATCTTTCCACACCAATAGCCCAAATGCTAAACCAGCAAGGATATAAAACAGGCTTAAATACATGCTTTGTTTAAAGCCGATTACATTGTCTTTGCCTTTATTGAATAGCTTAAGATCTATAAAAAGAAGAATTGGAACAATTATAAAGAATATTGTTAGATCGGTAATTTCCATAAAGCAAAAGCCCTTACTATTTAATTGTGCCCCTTATGTAACATGATAAATAATATATGGCTATTAAAATCATATTAACAAAATAGCGCTTGCCATTTTATGTTATAAAATTTATTCCAGTATAATGTTTTACTTTAAAGGATTGAGCTTATGTCTGACAATAAAGCAACAATGAATGTTTCGTCATTACCTCCGCGTGAGATAGTGAGCGAGTTGGAGCGTCATATTATAGGGCAAAATGATGCAAAACGCGCGGTAGCTATTGCGCTGCGTAATCGTTGGAGACGATCAAAGCTTGATCCTGATTTGCAAGAAGAGGTCTATCCGAAGAATATCCTAATGATCGGGCCAACTGGCGTTGGTAAGACGGAAATCGCTCGCCGCCTATCAAAGCTTGCAAATGCTCCCTTTATCAAAGTAGAAGCTACAAAATTCACAGAAGTTGGTTATGTTGGTAAAGACGTAGAATCAATCATCCGCGATTTAACCGAAGTTGCCATTCGCATGACGCAAGAAACCATGCGTAAAACTGTTAAGGAACAAGCGGAAATCTACGCCGAGGAACGAGTTCTAGATGCGCTTGTTGGTGATACTGCTGGTGATGGAACGCGCGCGAATTTTCGCAAGAAACTGCGCGAGGGTGAGCTAAATGATCGCGAGATCGAGATTGAGCTTATAGATAGTTCTAACCCTATGGGCGATATGATGGATATTCCAGGGATGCCGGGCTCATCAATGGGAATGATTAATATCGGCGATATGCTTGGTAAATCATTTGGCGAGCGTAAGAAAAAGAAAAAGCTTAGTGTCGAGGATAGCTATGAAGTTCTAATCGCCGAGGAGTCCGATAAATTGCTGGATGAGGATAAAATTGTCTCTAACGCTTTGGATATGGTGCAGCAAAGCGGTATCGTATTCATTGATGAAGTTGATAAAATTGCCGCGCGTCAAGATGTGCGCGGAGGCGATGTTTCGCGCGAAGGGGTGCAGCGTGATTTGCTGCCGCTAATCGAGGGGACAACTGTTACCACTAAACATGGCTCGGTTAAGACAGATCACATGCTGTTTATCGCTAGCGGCGCGTTCCACTATGCCAAGCCATCGGATTTACTGGCAGAGCTTCAAGGGCGTTTGCCTATCCGCGTAGAGCTACGTGCGCTGACGGTTGAGGATTTCAAACGCATATTGAAAGAAACCGAGGCTAGCTTGATTAAGCAATATGAGGCCTTGATTGCAACCGAGGGCGTTACCCTTACTTTCGAAGATGAAGCAATTGACGAGATTGCCCGTCTTTCTTTCGAAGTGAATGAAAGCGTGGAAAATATAGGAGCGCGCAGGCTTCATACCGTCATGGAACGCTTGCTCGAAGAAATTAGCTTCAACGCAGATGAGCGTAGCGGCGAAGAGATCGTAATTACGGCAGATTATGTGCGTGAGCATGTAGAAGAGCTAGCTAAAAGCACCGATCTTAGTAAGTTTATTTTATAAAATATGAACCTATAACCTAAACTATAACTGAGTTAATTTATCGTGATATAAGGACTTGGTAGAAAAAGTAAGTGTCTTGGCCGCTGCCGAATTCGAATACACAGCCTGCTTCTTTACCTTTAACTTGCGGGGATTCGTTAACCGTATTTGTGCCGCCGATTGATGAGGAATTTACCGTTGCGCTATATGATCCCGTATATTCCGAGCCTTCCAATATCTCTAATTGCATTGGCGCGTCATTAGACGGGTTGGTAATTCCTTGGACTCGGTTTATTTGCAAACACACAGATTTCGGGATATTTTTTGCGAGTAATAATAGCTCGGTGCAGCTGTTATTTGCATCATCACAACCGAATTGATAAACTTGATTTTCCGTAGAGACATGCCAAGAATCCGCGTGGCTGCTATCACTTAATATATTGGCAACGCTTTGATATTGTAGACCGCCGCCTTCAACATTAAAGACCTCGCACGCATTATCACTGCAATTTATATTGTCATGGCTTGCGTTTATTGCAACAAAATCGAGGTCATTCTCGCTTATGCCATTAAGCATCATCTGCTGCACTGTTGTTTCTACTGCCTTGCCATAGCGCAAAAGTGATGTAGCCTTGATCCGCGCTTGCTCAACGCTGCCTGATTGGTTAACTGACGAGCTGTTACGGCTTATAACTCCAGCAAGAAAGCCAAGCAAGGCAACGGCAAATAAAATAAACCACAAGGCATTACCATTTTGATTTTGGATAAAATATTTCATGATTGCCATTCTTTAAGGCGTTTACATGCTTCAATAATATTTTCCTCACTGCCAGCATAGCAAATACGGATATTTTTATGTCCGCGCGTTAAATCAAAATCAGTACCGGGAGTAGTTGAGACCCGCGCCTCACGTAGCATTTTGGCGCAATATTCCTCGCTATTATCACTTAGGTTTTCTATATTTGCGTAGACATAAAACGCACCCTCGGCATTGCTAAAGTCAGTAATGCCAGCCTTTGGAAGCTCATTAATTAAAATATCCCTGTTCCTGCGATAGCCCTCGACATATAAATCCAGCTCATCAATATGATCGAAGATTTTATAAGCAACATGCTGTGATATTGTGGGCGGCGATACGAATAAGCTCTCTGACAGCTTTTTTATGCGGTTTGTCATGTTGTCGGGGATAATACTCCACCCTAACCGCCAGCCAGTCATGGCGAAATATTTGGAGAACGTATTCAAGATAATCGCATTTTTAGAGTATTTCCGCGCAGTTTGTGCTTTTTTGTCATAGGTAATACCGTGATAAGCTTCGTCAGATATCAAACGCACA
>JAMONE010000273.1 GCA_027066695.1 Micavibrio sp.
CATTGTCGCTCTCACTCTCGTCTATGCTTAAATATGAGGGGATATTTACATTACAAGCGCAAGGCGATGGCCCGCTTAAAATGCTTGTATCTGATGTGACCAGCGCAGGAATTGTGCGCGCATGTGCGTCTTTTGATAAAGAGCAGCTATCTGCACTTAAAACCACACAAAGTGCGCAAAATCATTTGGCGCAATATTTAGGGAAGGGCTATATAGCTTTTACCGTAGATCAAGGTAAACATACCGAGCGATATCAAGGCATTGTAGAGCTTAAAGGCGCATCAATGAGCGATTGTGTGCAGCATTACTTCACCCAGTCCGAGCAAATCGGAACGGCTATAAAAATGGCAGTAGGTAAGAGTAATGGCAAATGGAGAGCTAGTGCTATAATGCTTCAAAATATGCCAGAAGATAATGCTTTATCCAAAGAAATATTAGGGAATTTGGATGAGGATGACTGGCGCAGGGCTATGGTTTTACTGGAAAGCTGCACCGAGGATGAATTTTTGGATGCCTCTCTTAATTCCGATGAATTGCTAATGCGCTTATTCCATGATGAGGGCGTGCGGGTATATGATCGTCAAGGGGTAAGCAAGGGGTGTCGCTGTGATGTAAATCGCGTTGAAAATATCCTGTATACTATGGATGCTGATGATCTTGATTATATGAGTAAGGATGGAAAAATAGAAATGGTCTGTGAGTTTTGCAGTAGAATCTATGAATTTGATAAAGAAGAAGTCTTACGCAAAATTAAAAAATTAAATTCATAAGGGATGTTTTATGAAAAAAGTTATATATATTTGTGCTGTTTTTATTATTGGAGCGTGTAGTCCAATTTACAATGGTGGTGGCCAGCCTTTGGCGCAAATGACTTTTGAGCATATAAAGCCATATCCTGTTTATACTGCTGCTTATGAGCTTGTGCCCTTTATCCGTGATGATGCAAATATACTGCCTGAAGGATTTATTGCTGACCCCGCAAAGCTTGCTCATGATTATCTCAAGGCTCGTTTTGAGGCCTCGGGATCAAGGGGTAAGCTGCGCATAGTTATTAAAGACGCATCTGTAACACATGAGGTAACTCCCTCTAATACTAAAGTGGGCGCGGCATTTGGCCTAGGTCAGAGGGATCATTACATTGTCACCCTTATTGTTAAATTACAGCTTTATGGCGTTGGTAAGTACGAGCATCAAGAAACAACTCTAACGGCTCATCGTAATATTTATATCTCTGAATATGCCTCTATTGTTGAAAGGGAATCTGAGCAAATGAAAGCTCTAGATAGCCTTATTGATGATTTGGACGGCTCTATTTATAAAGTGCTAAAGAATAATTATTCTATAATAAATTAATTTTTCCAAAAATGCGGTGAAAGCATAACGAGTATTGCAAATAGCTCTAATCGCCCGAGCAACATTCCTGCGGATAATATCCATTTTGCACTATCTGGTAGAGGCTGGAAATTACCAGCAGGACCAATAATATCACCAAGCCCTGGCCCAACATTAGATATAGAGGTAGCCGCCCCTGACATTGCCGTTATGAAGTCTAACCCTACATATGACAGCGCCATGGCCAGTAATGAGAAACCAAGCGCATAAACAAAAAAGAACCCCATAACCGAAGACGGAACATCTTTTGGCATTGGCCTGCCATTATATCGTGGAATAAAGACTCCGTTAGGATGCAAAAGCTTGGCGATTTGAATTTTGGTTACTGTATATAATACTTGAAATCGAAATATTTTAATTCCGCATGATGTAGATCCCGCGCACCCGCCAACAACCATTAGGAAGAAGAACATACTTACGGCAAAGCCACCCCATGCATTGAAATCACCATTGCTGTAACCAGTTCCAGTCATGATTGACACAACGTTAAATGACGCACGTCTAAGCGACTCTGTTAAGGCCATATCTTGTTGGGTATATAGATATGATGTGGTTACTATAATGGCTATCGATAATAATGAAATAAACCATTTTACTTGAGAATCCTTGAACATAGGGCGCAAATTCCCACGAATAGCTTTTAGGTAAAGAACAAAAGGTATTCCGCCCATTACCATGAATATTATTGCAACTATTTCAGGGCCGGGATTTGTGTAATGGCTAAATGATGAATCAAATGTAGAAAAACCGCCCGTGGCAATAGTCGTCATAGCATGTGATATAGCATCAAAAATTTCAAACCCAACCATTATGTAGCAAATTGCACAAATAGCAGTAAGAGAAATATAAATTACAGATATGGAGCTTGCGAGCTGCGCAGTGCGGGGCAGGGCTTTTTCATCTTCTGATAGCTCGGTTTTAAAAATTTGCATCCCACCAACTTTTAGGAATGGCAAAATAGACATCGCCATAATGATAATTCCGATACCGCCCAGCCATTGCAATATAGCACGCCAAAGCAAAATACCAGCAGGGACTTTATCAAGCTCAGTAATAACGGTAGAGCCCGTTGTCGTGATTCCTGACATAGACTCAAAAAAGGAATCAGTGATCGACATATCCAATGATGATAGCCAAAAGGGTAGTGCGCCAAATGTCGGTAGAATAATCCATGTTAAATTGGTTAGCATGAAAGCCTGACGCGTTGTCATGTTAAATTGCAGGCCAATATTGCTTAGAATCAATGCACCACCAAAAAAAGCAGTGATAATTATACAAACAAAGAATACTTTCCAGTCATCTGATCCAAAATATAAATCAGCAAGCATAGGCATAACCATCCCCAACGATAAGATGGAGAGCAACACGCCGTTTATATAAAGAATTGGGCGAAAATCCAAAGGGGCATTCCTTGATTGTAATTATATATAATAGTTTAGTTACGGTTACTATATATGTAGGGGAATAAAAAAAGAAGCGCCAAATAAGCGCTCCCCTAGAAAATCTACATTAATATAAATCAATATTTATTGAAAAGAGATATTAACACGGCGGTTTGCTGGCTCACGTACATTATCTAATGTATCAACTAGCAAATCTTTTTCACCATGGCTCTCTACAGCCAGTAAGTCTGCACTAACTCCGCGCTCAATAAGAGCATCACGAACAGCGGTTGCGCGTTTGAATGCTAGACGCTTGTTATATTCAGCATCACCAGAAGTATCTGCATGGCCACTAACATTAACCTGTGACGGTGGGTTTTTAGCAACCTCCGCAGCAATAGCATCAAGCACATTCTTAGCACCAGAGCTTAATGTTTTAGAATCCCAGTTAAAAAATACAAGATACATCGCCTCTTCAGGAACCATTGGAACAGTTTCAGGCGCTATAACATCGGTAGCTTGCTGAACAAGCCCTTCAAGTTCTGCAATAGAGGCCATATAGTCTGACTTACAGTTTAATATATCTTCTGTTTGCCAATTTTCTTCTTGCTGCTCAACCCAGCAATCGAATTTTGCTTGAGCTCTTGCCGCTGTTGCAGGAGCGATTTCGCGCGCACCTAAATCATATGCAACAATAAGTCTTCCACGCGCTGCGCCAAGTTCCTTTATATGATCTTCACTTAAGTTCCAGTCACTTACAGGCTCAGGCATAACCGCCTCACCAGATGCAGCGGCAAGGCCTTTACGTGCAAAATGCAACGCATCAGGATAATCAAACATATCCTTTAGCTCTGAGTTTGCAAAATCTTTATATTCGCCAGCTAAGGACTGAGTAAATGGGCTACCTACGGGCTGAGCCTCGTTAAGCGCATCAACTTCGCTGTATGTATCAAACATAGTACAGCCACTTAATGCTACTACGCCGACTGCTAAAAATAGGTTGCGCACGGATTTCATATTTTATTACTCCTTAAAAAGATAAACGCGTATGATTATACTGTTAACTGAGCTAATTAAAAAACAATAACTGCAAAGTAGATTATGATTCTCAATCAGTTACATAACTTTTATCGTTACTAATCAATAATGTAAAGTTTAGTTTCATAATATTGATAATTTTTCAGGGTATAAAATATTTATAGTGCAATAAAACGCTTTTTGGTTAGTATATGTAGATAATAAAAATATGATCAATATTTAAAGGAGCTAATTATGCGTGCTGAAATAGAGGCCGTTGCCACTGACATACAAAACTCCCTCATTTTATTACGGAGGCATCTTTGACTGGGATGTCTCTATCGCACGCCTAGAGGAGCTTAACGCGCTATGTGAAGATCCTGAATTGTGGTCTGATTCTGCAAAGGCGCAAATTCTAATGCGTGAGCGCACAAACCTTGATCAGATCATAAAAGATGTCAAAGACATTGAAAATTCAATGAATGATAATATTGAATTCATTGAAATGGCAGAGGAGGAGGGCGATGATGCAATTATTAAAGATTCGGAAAAAGAACTTTACAAAATACAGCGATTCGCCAATAGAAAGCGCCTTGAGAGTTTGCTATCTGGTGAGGCCGATAATAATGATGCTTACTTACAGGTAAATGCTGGCGCAGGCGGTACAGAAGCGCAAGACTGGGCGGAAATGATATTGCGTATGTATATGCGTTGGGCAGATAAGCGTGGCTATAAATACACAACGTTAGAGCGCAGCGAAGGGGATGAGGCTGGCATAAAATCCACAACTCTTAAAATAGAGGGTCATCAAGCATATGGCTGGATGAAAACCGAGACAGGAGTTCACCGCTTGGTTAGAATTTCTCCCTATGATTCTAGTGCGCGCAGGCATACGAGTTTTGCCTCAGTGTCTATTTCTCCTGTTATTGATGATTCTATTGATATTGAAATTGATGAGAAGGATCTTCGAATTGACACTTATCGCTCAAGCGGAGCAGGTGGACAGCATGTTAACAAAACAGATAGCGCGGTTCGCATAACGCATATTCCAACAGGAATTGTAGCAGCGTGCCAAAATGGACGCTCTCAACATCAAAATAAAGCTACTGCTATGGAGATGCTAAAAGCCAGAATGTATGAGGCAGAGCTGAAAAAACGTGAGGAAACACAAGCTAAAGAGCATGGAGAGAAAAGCGATATAGGCTGGGGACATCAGATTCGCTCTTATGTTTTGCACCCATATCAAATGGTAAAAGATTTACGCACAAATGTTGAAACATCTCAGTCAGGAGCGGTGCTTGATGGTGATTTGGATCAGTTCTTAGAGGCCGCATTAGCACATATTTCTGAATAACTCTTTGTATAATGGAAATTACACTTGTTTTTGCTGGATTTGCGAAATACCATGGTTAGCACTACACATGCTCATTCATGAGTATATACTTCCTCATTTTTATTTGCCATTAGGTTTCTTGTTGTGCGTAAAATTATAATATATACATCACTAGCAATGTGCTTGCCTGGAATTGAGCCGACAAATGCGATGGATCTTCGCATGGATACCCCTTACATGCATCAAGTTCGCAATGGCCCGACGGCGACAGTTAATTCTGGTGATGGTGTTGTATATCTGCGCTCTCGTATTGAAGAGCTTGAGGCGCAGAATAAAGCTCTAAAACTTAAACTTGAGCAATCATTTAATGGTGATAAGTCTGGTTTAAAAAGTCAAAATATAAGTTTGCGTGAAACTATAAAAGCGCAAAATGAAATGTTGCTATCTACGGATAATGCAGCAAAAACGGCAGAGCGTTTACTTACTGAGAATGCGATATTACAAAATAAGCTGGATAATAACTCTAACGATCCTATTGTTAAAGATCTTGTTGCGCGTAATGATTATCTGCAAGAGGAGCTTGCGAAGCGCGATTCTTATATAGGTAATCTTAAGAAAATAGCAGATAGTGTTAGTCATATTAAGCAAAATTCAAGTCGTGAGTTGCAAAATGAGCTTTATACCCTACGGGAAAAGAACATGGAGTATCGCTCTAAGATACGTAAATATAAAAATGAGCTGGATACTGTTGAATATGGTGGGGCAAGCGATAGTGGTGAAGGCTTAGGTTATTACAAGGCTGTAATTTCGCATTTAGAAAATGGTATAGAGCTAAAAGATAAGAAAATATCTTTTCTTAAAGTTAAAAATCAAGAGCTTAATGCACGAATTAAGTTGCTTGATAAGGAAAGTAAGTCAGCCATGCTAGAAAATGACGGCGGTAAAACGCTAAGCTTTTTAAACGAGCTTAACTATTCCAATATTGAACCAGCATCTGGCTCTGGTGGCGATAATTATTTTAAGCTAGATGACTAATATTATTTAGCACTGTCTTTGCCTGATTTTTCTTCGCCGCTATAATTCATATTAAATGGAGGCATCATTTTCATGGTGCGTTCAAACATATCCATATTTTTACGGGTAAGCTCTTCTAAGTTCATTGTTGGTGAAAAAATATTTTCTATTTCCTTCATTTCACTTAGGGACTTATTGATTTGCTCTTGCATGCTTTCTTGGTTTTGCACAAAAAGATTCATTGTTTGCTCAAGATAGCTAGGCAGCATTGTTTGTGCATTATTGCCGTAAAATCCAATTAATGTGCGAAGGAAATTAGTAGGGAGCAATGTCTCATCAGAGGCTTCTTGATCTGCAATGATTTGCGTCAATACACCGCGGGTTAAATCTTCACCGCTTTTTGCATCAATTACAACAAAGTTATGGCCTTCTTGCACCATTTCACAAAGATCATCTAGCGTGACATAACTGCTTCTTCCTGTATCATATAGGCGACGGTTCGCGTATTTTTTGATTATAGTAGGTTCGTTATTGCCTGTTTTTTCTTTGGCCATGTTGCACCTTTAATATCTAAGTTTTTAAATTGGAATAACGTCATTATGCACAAAAAAAATATAAAATAAAGCATTTGCTGAAAAAACTGTTATATTTTTTATGCTGCAAAAAATTAAGCAGCAGAAAGGCAGTTGTAAGGTGAGCGATTATACGTAAAGGGCCACATCCTTTGGCTGTGCATCTTGGAATGGCTTCTGCTAATGTTAGTGGCATACAAGGATATGCGTCAAACTTTAAGTCATCCCTTAGTGAACATGATGCAGTGCAAATGGTGCGCGGTATAAAAATGTATCAGCAGCATTCCTTTTCTAGTGCGGATTTACCAAGTGAAGAGATTTGGAGTGATGGCGTTGCAAGTGTTCGAAAACCTGTTTTGAAGAATGAGACTAATATAACAGCCAAGCATCCTTTCTTGCTTATTCCTTCATTGATTAACAAGGCCAATATCCTTGATATTTCCGAGGAGCGATCAATGCTGCGTTGGTTTAATGAAAATGGAATTGAGACATATTTGCTTGATTGGGGGGATCTTTCAAAAACTTCTAATATAGAAATCCTAATAAAAACAACGCTATGTGAAGCGATACGCGGCGTTTCTGAAGTCACGGATAGTAAAGTAGACGTGCTTGGATATTGCATGGGGGGAACTATGCTGATGGGCGCACATATCTTTGCATTAGAGCATATAGGGCGCATGATACTGCTTGCCGCGCCGTGGGATTTTAATGTGACCTCATCAAGCTTGGCGCGTAATGTTCGTATATGGTCGCCTGCGGTTTTGCCTGTTATCGCGCAGCGCGGGCATCTGCCATCTGATTGGGTGCAGGCATTATTCGCAAGCCTTGACCCGAATGGATCAGCGCAAAAATTCATAAAATTTGCATCAATGGATCAAAGTGGCTCAGACGCAAAACTATTCGTAGCCGTTGAAGATTGGCTTAATGATGGTGTTGATCTTCCTAAAGATATTGCGCAGCATTGTATTCAGGATTGGTTTATTGATAATGCACTTGCTTTGGGGCGTTGGCGCGTTGGAGATGAAATTATAAATACAGAAGAAATTGATGCACAAATCCTTATTCTAGCATCTAATAATGATCGTTTAGTTCCCTTTGAATGTGCTGCAAATATAACTAATAACCTAAGCTTTGCGTCTGTGAAGGTAATAGAATTAGATTGTGGTCATGTCGGTTTGATTGTTGGTAGAAACGCGGTTGAAACGGTGTGGCAACCAATATTAAATTGGCTTGAAAAATAATAATTGTCGCACCGCATTAATTATTAGGGCTTGATAATCCTATCTTAAAGTCTATGTTGGGCGCATCATTTATAAAACATAAAAATGGAAGTGTCACTATGAAAGATCCTATTGTAATTGTTGCAGCAAAAAGAACCGCTATCGGCGCATTTGGGGGCGGGCTATCTACTGTTCCTGCAAGCCGCCTTGGACAGAGCGTTATTAGTGCAGTTGTCAGTGATGCAAAATTATCACCAAATGATGTTGATGAAGTGCTTATGGGACAAGTCTTAACGGCGGGCTGTGGTCAAAATCCTGCGCGTCAGGCTGCAATATATGCGGGATTGTCTGAGAGCTGTACGGCGATGACTATTAATCAGGTTTGTGGCTCTGGCCTTAAGACTGTGGCTCTGGCTATGCAAGCTATCCTAAATGGTGATGCCAATATTGTTATTGCAGGCGGGCAGGAAAATATGAGCCTTTCTCCGCATGTTATGCATTTGCGTGAAGCCGTTAAATTTGGTGATGCGCCGATGAAAGATAGCATGATTACGGATGGACTTTGGGATGTATTTAATGACTATCACATGGGGCTTACAGCGGAGAATATTGCTGAGAAATATAATATCTCTCGTCAGCAACAAGACGAGTTTTCAGCCGCTTCACAAAACAAAGCCGAGATCGCAATCAATGCAGGTAAATTCAATGATGAAATAATTCCTGTCGAGATTAAAAAGAGAAAAGAAACGATAATAATAGATAAGGATGAATTTCCGCGCTCTGGCGTTACAGCAGAAAGTCTGGCTAAGCTAAGACCTGCATTTAAGAAGGATGGCAGTGTTACGCCAGCAAATGCATCAGGCATTAATGATGGCGCAGCCGCAGTTGTTTTGATGCGCAAAAGTGAAGCGGAAAAACGTGGATTAACTCCGCTTGCTGCAATAAAATCATGGGCGAGCAGGGGCGTTGACCCATCTATTATGGGGACTGGCCCTATTCCTGCGTCTGAAGTTGCGCTTGAAAAAGCAGGCTGGAGCGTTGATGATCTTGATATTATCGAAGCAAATGAAGCCTTTGCCGCGCAGGCTCTTTGCGTGCTGAGCGGCGCAGGCTTTGATCCAGAGAAGACTAATGTTAATGGCGGCGCAATTGCGTTAGGTCATCCTATCGGCGCATCGGGAACGCGCATTCTTGTTACATTGCTGCATGAAATGGTACGCAGTGATGCGAAAAAGGGGCTGGCTACCCTTTGTATTGGCGGTGGTATGGGCATTGCTCTTTGTGTTGAACGATAAAGGATAGGGTAATATAATGACAAAAGTTGCAGTAGTAACAGGCGGAACGCGCGGTATCGGAAAGGCAATATCTAAAGAGCTTAAAAATGATGGCTATCTAGTTGTTGCGATTTATCACGGCAATGAAGAGGCCGCACAAAAGTTTCGTGATGAAACTGGTTGCTCTGCGATAAAGCTTGATGTAACAGATTTCGCTAAATGTCAGGCTGTTATTGAGAAAATAGAATCCGACTTTGGCAATATTGGTGTCTTGGTTAATAATGCAGGTGTTACGCGCGATGGTGTTTTGCACAAAATGTCAGAAGAGAGCTGGGATTATGTTTTGCAAACAAATCTAACATCTTGCTTTAATATGTGTCGTGCAATTATTTTAAAAATGAGAGAGCGTAAATTTGGGCGCATAGTTAATATCAGCTCTATTAACGGGCAAAAAGGGCAATTCGGGCAGGTTAATTACTCCGCAGCAAAAGCAGGTATGATTGGCTTTACCAAGGCTTTAGCTCTGGAATCCGCAGCTAAGAATGTGACTGTCAATGTTGTTTGCCCTGGTTATATTGAAACAGATATGACCGCAGCAATTTCCAAAGAAGTGCTTAATAGCATTATCCGTCAAATTCCTGAAATGCGTATGGGTAAGCCCGACGAAATCGCAGCAATTGTATCTTTTTTAGCATCTGATAAAGCGGCCTTTGTTACGGGCGCAACAATATCTGCCAATGGTGGGCAATACATGGTTTAGGGCGTATTTTCCCTACGCCATCCCAGCATTGGTTTTGACTTTTTCTTTAAGATCAGCCAAAACATAAAGTCGCAATGCGCTGGACAAATTTCCTTCGCGCGTTTTATCTATTTCACAAACCAGTTGGTTAATTGATTTTGATTGGGCTTTTCCAATATCGCACAAAGCTTGCCAAAACTCATCTTCCAATGTAATGCTTGTGTCATGACCTGAAATGCGGATGGATCGTTTTTTTAATTTATTCACGTGGTTTTATCATATCAATAGGGTTGATCCATTCCTCAAACTGCTGCGCCGTTAGCAAACCAAGCTCTTCACCTGCTTGTTTTAATGTTGAGCCATCGGCGTGAGCTTTCTTTGCAATTTTTGCAGCATTATCATAACCAATATGCGGGTTAAGCGCAGTTACAAGCATAAGGCTCTCATTCAAAAGCTGCTCAATTCGTGCGGTATTGGCCTCTATCCCAACCACGCAATTATCCGTAAAGCTGTTACAGCCATCCGCAATCAGGCGAATAGATTGAAGCACATTATAAATTATCACAGGTTTAAACACGTTAAGTTCAAAATGGCCGTTTGAGCCAGCCACTGTTACGGTGACATGATTACCCATAATTTGCGCACAAAGCATTGTCATGGCTTCGCACTGCGTCGGGTTGACTTTTCCTGGCATGATTGATGAACCAGGTTCATTTGCAGGAAGGCTAATTTCACCAATGCCGCAGCGTGGGCCTGAACCAAGAAGGCGCAAATCATTGGCAATTTTCATCAAGCTAACGGCTAAAACATTAAGTACGCCTGATAGCTCTACCATTGCGTCATGCGCTGCTAATGCTTCAAATTTATTTTCCGCCGTTACGAAACCAATATCGGTAATATCTGCGACATGGCTTGCAAAACTTTCCGCAAATCCTGCTTTTGAATTTATACCAGTACCAACAGCCGTGCCGCCCTGCGCCAGTTGCATCAATCTTGGAATGCACGCAATCACGCGGTCAATGCCATATTCCATCTGTTTAGCATAGCCCGAGAATTCCTGTCCCAGTGTCAACGGCGTTGCATCTTGTAAATGCGTGCGCCCGATTTTAACTATATCTGCATATTCATTTGCCTTGCTATCAAGCGCATCCTGCAGCTTATTAAGCGCGGGGATCAGCTCGTTGTAAACCTGCTCACCCGCGGCGATATGCATCGCGCTTGGGAAGGTGTCATTTGATGATTGCCCTAAATTAACATGGTCATTTGGATGAACGGGAGTTTTAGAGCCGCGCTTTCCGCCGAGTATTTCAATGGCGCGGTTTGAGATAACCTCATTTGCATTCATATTACTTTGCGTACCAGAACCTGTTTGCCATACGACAAGCGGGAATTCATCTGATAGCGTGCCGTCAATTACTTCATCAGCCGCGCTTATCATGGCTTTTCCGATATCCTTATCAAGTTCGCCAAGCTCCATATTCGCAAGTGCGCTGGCTTTTTTCTGAATCCCTAATGCGCGGATAAGCGCAGCTGGCATTTTCTCACCGCCAATTTTGAAATTATGCAATGATCGCTGCGTTTGCGCTCCCCAATAACGATTTGCGGGAACTTCTACCGCTCCTAAAGAATCGGTTTCGGTGCGTGTGGTTTTATTGCTCATTATCTAAGCTCCCTTTGATTTCAGAAATGTTATATGACCCATCTTACGCCCGTCTCTAGCTTGCTTTTTACCATATAGGTGCAAGCAAGCGTGTGGCGCATCAAGCAGAGCGGGGATGTTATTTACATCATCGCCTATAAGGTTCAGCATTGTTGCATCACTATGTCGATCTGTTGATCCAACAAGCAGCCCGCAAACGGTGCGCACGTGATTTTCAAATTGTGAGATACAGCACGCATCAATGCTCCAATGACCTGAATTATGTGTGCGCGGTGCAATTTCATTTACTAAAACACTGCCATCTTTGCAGATAAAAAATTCTACGGTGAGTACGCCTGTAAGGTTTATGTATCGAGCAATATTGGTTGTGATCTTGATAGTTTTATCTTCGATAGATTTTGATAGGGAGGCAGGTACGGTTGTTTTATGCAAGATATGGTTTTCATGCTCGTTTAGCATTGGGCCGTAAGTCTCTGAGTTGCCTTCTATATCCCGTGCGATAATAACCGAAGCCTCACAGGAAAACTCGACAAGCTCTTCCATGATTAAAGCTTGCCCTGTGGTTTCCTTAAGAAAATCACCTAGCACAGCATCATTTAAGCTAGATTTTATCTGCCCTTTGCCATCATATCCGAAACGCGTTGTTTTTAATATAAACTCAGCGCCACCCCATTGTTTAATGGTGTTTTCAATGTCACTTATATTAGAAACCTCATTCCATCGCGCGGTATTAATTCCATGTTCATTAAGGAATGTTTTTTCCTTGATGCGATCTTGTGAAACATGTAGTAGTGTTTTGTCGGGCAGAACAGGGCTTTGCCTTAAAGAATTCAGGTAATCTATTGTTTCTACTGGAATATTTTCAAATTCATATGATATGGCATCAACCTTGTTAGAGAATTTTTGTAATGCTGCCTTATCATCATATTGCGCGATAATTGTTTCTTTAGAGACGTGAGAAGCTGGAGAATCTTCGTCAGGGCAGAATATAACAACCGATATTCCAAGGCGCGCCGCCGCCATTGCACTCATGCGACCTAATTGTCCACCGCCTAATATCCCTAATGTTAGCTCAGAAGATAATCTGTCCATGGTTTATTAATCCGTTGGCGTGTCAGCTACGCTGCTTGTTTGGGTTGCTTTAAATGCTTTTAGATTAGCAAGGGTTTGCGCATTGTTTAATCCCAAAATAGACGCAGCCAAAAGAGCCGCATTTTTTGCGCCAGCCTTACCGATTGCCAAAGTTCCAACAGGAACACCGCCCGGCATTTGTGCGATAGAAAGAAGGCTGTCCATACCGCTAAGAGCTTTGCTCTCCACGGGAACGCCTAGAACGGGAATAGGGGTAAGGCTCGCCACCATACCTGGTAGATGCGCAGCCCCGCCCGCACCAGCAATAATAACCTGAATGCCGCGCTCTTGCGCTGATTTAGCATATTCAAACATGCGCTCTGGCGTGCGATGTGCAGATACGATCTTGCACTCATGCGGGATTTCCAGTTGATGCAATATGTCATGAGCATTCTTCATAGTTTCCCAATCTGATTGAGAACCCATAATAACGCCAACAAGTGGATTTTTTTCTGTATGTGTCATGTAGTCTTTCCAGCTTATCTTACTACGTCGTTATTTCGTCACTACCGTATTATCATACGCCTACATTCCTCATGCCTAGTAGAAAAATAAGCTGGTGTGACTAGGTTATTTATAGGAAAAACTGACCGCTAAAGCAAGTGGGAAATTGTTAGTTATCAAGCGATAATATCATCAATCATATCGCTTTCAAGCTTTTTGATTACGTCTTTAAGCCATAGTTTTTTCTTTTTCATTTGCTGCATATGTAGAAGATTAACAGGCGTATCGCCGCCCATTGCTTGCTCAATGAGTGCATCGAGAGCTTGATGCTCACCTCTATATTCAGTTAATTTTAACTGAAGCTCTTCTAGTTCTTCTTCCATATGATAGATAAAATCTTTGTAACTCTTGTTGTAAACAGACCTTAATAATACCACATAATACATTGTTTGGTAAGATAAAAATGAAATGACTTTAGTTTTGTATATTTTATAATATTTAAAAACACTTAACTATGATTTAATTCTTGGGTGTCTTTGGTGATTCTTAATGTGATGAGGCTTTGTTTATATGTCAAAACGAATAGCGATTTTTACAAGTGGTGGTGACTGCGCAGGGCTTAATGCAGTAATGCGCGCGGCTGTATTACGGGCGAGCTCTTTAGGTTGGGAAGTTATTGGCATCGAGAACGGTACGGCTGGCCTTCTGCAAGACCCTCCAAGATATAAGGTGCTTAACCCCAATGATTTTACTGGCACGGTTATGCGTATGGGGGGCACTATTCTTGGCACAACAAATTCGCGCAATCCCTTTGCCTATGAAATGGATGATGGCAGTATTATTGATCGCTCTGATGAGCTGATTGCCGCGTTTAAAGCTCTTGATATCGAATCTATTATAGGCATTGGCGGTGATGGTAGCTTTGATATATTAAGCCGCTTGGTAGAGCAGGGCGGGCTTAACTTTGTGGGTGTGCCTAAAACAATTGATAATGACGTTAATATGACGGATTTTGCGGTTGGCTATGATACGGCTGTATCTGTTGCTACTGAGGCGTTAGATCGCCTGCAACCGACGGCGGCAAGCCATGATCGGGTTATGATTTTGGAAGTTATGGGGCGCGATGCTGGCCATATTGCTCTTACTGCGGGGATAGCAGGGGGCGCGGATGTTATTTTGATTCCTGAAATCCCTTATACTATAGAAAAAGTAGCCGAGAAAATTAATAATTTAAAGAAAAACGGCCGTAATTTTGCTCTTGTCGTTGTGTCGGAGGCTGTAAATACACCTGATGGTGAAAAACATGAGGTCGTCTACCATGGTGGAGAGACTAGATATGGCGGTATAGGTGAATATTTATGTATGAAAATTGCCAAAGCAACTGGCTCTGAAACGCGGGCGACGGTACTTGGCCATGTCCAGCGCGGCGCTAGCCCTACTTATAATGACAGGCTATTAGCATCTGCTCTTGGCGTAAAAGCTGTGGAGCTATTAGCTGAGGGAGTTTATGGGCGCATGGTAGCGTGGCAAAATGGCGATGTTGTCGATGTCGCGATAGAAGATGCTATTAAGGAGTGTAATATCGTTGATATTAACGGAATGCGCGTACATACAGCGCGTTCGTTAGGTATATCTTTTGGTGATTAAATGTTTTTTGCTGTTGATATTTAACTTTTGAAACTTGCAGCATGAGTGTCGCAGGTCTACCATTAAGTATTAGGTGTGTTTATTATTTTAGAAGAGTGACTATATTTTATGCTTTATGTTCAACAATCATTAGGACCTGATGAAGAGCTTATCCACATTGGAAAATTCCACTGGATGTATACTATCAATGCTTTTTTGTCGATATTCTGGGGGTTGGTTAATGCCATTATTATTATGGTCATCGCCTATTATGGTTATAAATATATGGATAAAATAGATTATAGCGTTAGTTTTATAGAATCTATAAGAATTATCCATCCGGGAATTCGCGCATTTTCTTTTTTGGTGTTTATTTTGGGGTTAGTTAAATTTGCAAGAATGATGGTCATAAAGGCTACAACTGAAATTGCAATTACAAACAGCCGTTTAGTCTATAAGCGAGGCCTTGTTGCACGTCATGTTGGTGAAATTAGTATTGATCGGATTGAGGGCGTAAACGTGTTGCAGCCAATTTTGGGGCGTGTTTTTAACTATGGGCGTATAATGATTCGCGGAATGGGCGTTGGTGAGGTGCTTTTGCCACCAATAGAAGATCCTATCGCATTTCGTAGAGCAATCGAGGAGGCTAAATCAAGATGACAAAAACAACACCTAAATCTACAGCTACGGCTAGGCGTAGGCCATCTAGGCCGTTAAAATCATACCAAGATCAGGAAATTGAAAAAATATTGGTTAAGGATGAAGAGGTCGTTCTGCGTGCAGAACTTCATGGCGCAATATATTGGAAGCCTGTAGCTATTCTTATTGTGGCACTTATTTTGTTCTTTTTGATTAAGCCACTTGCGCTGCTGCTTGGGATTGTTGGTGCGGTTATGCTTTGCATTGCCATATTAACCAAGCATTTCTTATTGCTTGCTGTTACTAATAAACGTGTGCTTGCGCGATATGGATTATTACAAATGGATGTTGTTGATATCCGCCTTAGTAAGGTTGAGAGCATTGATCTTGAGCGTATGCTTCCTGGGCATATATTTGGCTATGCTAATGTTGTAGTAATGGGAACAGGCCAACGTTTAATTCGCGTGCCTTATATTCGAAATGCTGATGCGTTTCGTCGCTATTACAACGAGATGGTTCTTGCCGAAGAAGGCGGTGACGAAGCGGAAAAAGAAATAAAACAAACAGAAAAACCTGAAGAATAAGCAAAGATAATTTAGCTTAGAAGTTATAAAAATATAAAATTTAAGGAATTATACCATGAGCTATAAGAAAAACGCACATCCAAATGGCTGGGATAAGAGCAAGCTAGTTAGCCGCTATGTTACCGAAGGGCCTAAATCCGCGCCGCATCGCTCCTACTATTATGCCATGGGCATGACAGAAGAAGAAATCCACCAACCCTTAGTTGGAGTGGGGACATGTTGGAACGAGTCCGCGCCGTGTAATATATCCCTAAATCGTCAGGCGCAAGCTGTTAAACGCGGAGTTGAAATGGCGGGGGCTAGCCCGCGTGAATTTACAACAATCACCGTGACTGACGGGATTGCGATGGGGCATGAGGGAATGCGATCTTCTCTTGTTTCGCGTGATGTTATTGCTGATTCGGTTGAGCTTACTATGCGTGGGCATTGCTATGACGCTCTTGTCGGGCTGGCTGGCTGCGATAAATCGCTTCCAGGCATGATGATGGTTATGATTCGCCTTAATGTGCCGAGCGTCTTTATGTATGGTGGGACGATCCTCCCAGGTAAGCATAAGGGCAAAGATGTTGATGTTGTTAATGTATTCGAAGCCGTAGGGCAGCACGCCGCTGGTAATATGAGCGAAGGTGAATTAACCGAGCTTGAGAAGGTGGCTTGCCCATCTGCGGGGGCTTGCGGGGGTCAGTTTACGGCTAATACTATGGCTTGCGTTAGTGAGGCTATTGGGCTTGCTTTGCCACATTCAGCTGGTGCGCCCGCGCCCTATGAGTCGCGCGATGAATATGCGCAGTATTCGGGTGAAACTGTAGTTGATCTTATCCGAAACGGTGGGCCTCGCCCGCGTGATATAGTAACTCTCAAATCACTAGAAAATGCGGCGGCTATTGTGGCGGCTACTGGTGGTTCTACCAACGCCGCTCTTCATTTGCCTGCAATGGCGCATGAAGCGGGAATTGATTTCAATCTGTTTGATGTAGCTGATATATTCAAAAAAACCCCATATCTGGCAAATCTTCGCCCTGGTGGACGCTATGTTGCCAAAGATTTATATGATGTTGGCGGCATTGGCATTGTTCTTAAAGAGCTGCTGGATAACGGCTATATCCATGGTGATTGCATTACTGTTACAGGTAAAACACTGGCGGAAAATCTGGAGAATGAGAAGCTTCCCGAGGATCAAGATGTCGTATTTCCTGTAAAAGCTCCAATTCACCCAACTGGCGGGGTCGTCGGGCTTAAGGGTAATCTTGCACCTGAGGGCGCAATCGTTAAAATCGCTGGTTTGGAAGAGCTAGTCTTTGAAGGGCCTGCGCGCATTTTTGATGGCGAAGAAGCTTGCTTTAATGCCGTTCAGAATAAAGCATATGAAGACGGCGAAGTGCTTGTTGTGCGTTATGAAGGCGCAAAAGGCGGTCCAGGTATGCGTGAGATGCTCTCTACTACTGCCGCTCTTTATGGGCAGGGTAAGGGCGGCAAGGTTGCCCTTATTACTGATGGGCGTTTTTCTGGTGGAACGCGCGGCTTTTGCATTGGTCATGTAGGGCCGGAAGCCGCAGTCGGAGGGCCTATTGGCTTAATCAAGGATGGTGATATTATCCGCATTGACGCAGAAAAAGGTACATTGGATGTTAAGCTATCTGACGCGGAGCTAGAGCAACGCCGTAAAGAATGGAAGCCTCGCAAAACTAACTATCGCTCTGGCGCAATTTGGAAATACGCACAAACAGTAGGCTGTGCGCGTGATGGCGCAGTAACTCACCCTGGAGCAAAAGAAGAGACGCATACTTTTGTTGATTTATAAAAGGTCATTATATGCTGCTATATTATGCTTATTGATAAGCGTGATATTTCCTGCATACTCTATGGCTGGCGGCGGTGTATTAAAGTATAAATCTGATATTGATGAATTTTACAAAAACAGGGGCGGCGAGCCTGTTTGGGTCGATGGTAATGAGCTAAATACATCAGGAAAAGAGCTTCTTGGCATATTAAAGCAATCATGGATGAATGGTCTTAACCCTAATTCTTACCATGTATCACGCATTATTGATGCACAATCACCTATAGAGCGAGAGCTTTTATTAACTGATGGTTATATCCATTATGTTAGAGATTTAAGTGGAATGCGTGTTAATGCCAGTGATATGGGTTTAAACGCCGCGCATTGGAGGCAGCCAATAGATGCAAGTGAAGCATTATCATTATTGTTGAAACATAAAAATAATATTGCCGAATTTTTACTGTTGCGCGAGCCTCAAACCCGTACATATCAACGCCTTAAATCAGAGCTTACAACATTGCGCGAGCTAGATAAGGTAAAACAAATTATCGTTAATATGGAGCGGTTGCGCTGGATTGAAGACGTTAAGCCAGAGCGTTTCGTTGTTGTTAATATCCCCTCCGCAACGCTTTGGGCAATTGATAAAGGGCGGGTAACATTCGAAATGCCTGTTATTGTAGGTCGGAAAACGCGGCCAACAGCATCTTTTGTAACCAGCATCCACGGCGTGCGCTTTAATCCTACATGGACTATCCCACCGACGATTAAGCTAAAAGATATATTGCCGAAATTGAAGGAAAACCCTCAATATTTATCGGATAAAGGGATAGAGCTTTACGATGGCTTTGCCCACAATGCTCCTACGCTTGACCCGTCTGTTATAGATTGGAATAATATTGATAAAAAGGCGCTGCACAGCTTGCGTATGGTGCAAATTCCTGGGAAGCATAACCCACTGGGTAATATAAGGTTTCTTATGCCTAATAAGCATAATATATATCTGCATGACACTAATAATAAGGAATTGTTTTCGCGGGCTGATCGGGCAATATCTTCGGGTTGTGTGCGCCTACAAGATTCAAGGAAAATGGCGGTTTTTGCATTGGAAAAACGCAAGGATTGGAACAAAAACGCCATAGATGAAATTTTAAATAAGGGGAAAACTACGGAAGTCTATTCTTCTGAAAAAATCGATATTTATTTACTATATTACACCGTTTGGCTTGGGGGTAAAAATCAAGTTATATATGGCTTTGATATATATAATAACGATAAGATATTGCTGCAACTATTAGAAAACCTTGACGAATTTCCGATTATAAGAGATAATGGCGATAAAATAGTTCACGTTGTGGATTAATTTTAAATATGTATTTCATAATTTAGCTTTACTCATTTTTAAAATCAATGTAGGACTATCATGTTCTACACGTAAATAATGTATATTTAATGTACTCTCGTGTAAAAAAATAGCAATGGGGTCAGTATGATAAATGGTTTTTTTGATGTAAAAACAAGTGATGATCAGTTGATGTCTCAACGTCGTGATTTTCTTAAGCTTGGAATGGCGGGCGTTGTAGGAGCGATGATTCCGTTTACCTCCGTAAATAGCGTGTTGGCTGCTAATAACAGCAGCGCATGGAATATATCATTTAGAAACGTACATACAGGTGAGAGCTTTTCAGGTGTGTACCGCGTTGGTGATAAATATCTACCCGAGGCATTTGAGCGTTTAAACTATGTTTTGCGCGATTTTCGCACAGATGAAGTGTTTCCTATGGATCCTCACATAATTGATGTTTTGTCAATTGTTCACAGAAAAATGGATGTTCTTGATCCTTATGAGGTATTGTCAGGTTATCGTAGCCCAAAAACCAATTCTATGCTTGGAAAAAAAGCAGGCGGAGTTGCTAAAAATTCATTTCATATGTATGGTCAGGCACTAGATATTCGTATTCCTGATTACAATACCAAAAAAATCCGTAATGTAGCAAAATCTGTTAAAGCTGGCGGTGTTGGCTATTATCCACGCAGTGATTTTGTGCATCTTGATACAGGTAACGTGCGTAGCTGGACATCTTAACCTCCCTTTATTAAAGGACAATTAAAGTGATACTTATCGGGCTTGGCTCTAACCTTGATGGTATATACGGCACTCCAGCACAATGCTTACAGGAATGTAAGGCATTATTTGCTCAAGCTGGAATATATATAGAGAAATCATCGAGTATATGGACATCCGCGCCTGTTCCTGTATCTGATCAGCCATGGTATAAAAATTCCGTTTGCATCGTTAATACAGAGCTTGATCCATATCAGTTATTATCCGCATTGGCTCATATAGAAGACAAAGCAGGCCGCGTTAGGGATGAGGCAAATGCCGCGCGAACGCTTGATCTTGATATTCTAAGCTATA